>JAEZSM010000230.1 GCA_023421875.1 Spirochaetota bacterium
AAGCTGGACATGGCGCGCAAGCTGGGTGCCGAGTTCCTTATTGACTATCGGAGCGTAGCCGACGTGCCAGGGGCTATCCACGAGATAACTGGAGGAGGAGCACAGGTATCCATGGACGCCCTGGGCAACCCGAAAACCTGCTTCAACTCGGTGGCCTGCCTGGCCAAGGGCGGCAGGCATGTGCAGGTGGGGCTCTTGCTGGGCGACCAGAGCCGCCCAGCCCTTCCCATGGACATGGTGGTGGGCAGGGAGCTGGAAATCTACGGCAGCCACGGCATCCAAGCCCATCGCTACGGGGCCATGCTAGGCATGGTGGCCTCGGGGTTATTGCATCCCGAGCTCTTGGTCACCGACCGCTATACACTGGAAGAGGGCATGGATTTCCTTCAGCGCATGGACAGTTTCCCTGGCATGGGGATACGGGTGATAGATAGGCTATAACAGTTCAACGCGAACGCCTAGGTCATTTAAACTGGAGAAGCTTTCGCTGGAAGCCTAGATTTATTACCGATCGGTAATGCTATCACATTACTAATAGAAATATACCCGTTCGGTAATAAATTTCTTTTAATTTTCTTGTTTTTCCTGTTCGGTAAAACTATACTCAGTACATGGATCCGATATATGACAGCTCTGATTTAGGAAACCTGCTCAGGAAGCGTCGCAAGGCTCTCGGTTACTCTCAGGCTCAGGTTGCTCAGCTCTGTGGTACCGGGACTAGATTCATATCCGATCTCGAGAACGGGAAACCTACGATCGAACTGGGCAAGACGTTGTCGGTGACAGTCGCTCTCGGCATCGATCTGCTACCCCAGGTCAGAGGCGAGGCATGAGGCTCGAAGTTCAGCAATTTGGCGAAGTAGTGGGCTGGCTCGAATCCACCACCGACCGAGGTATTATTTTTCGATATGATTCCGAGTACGCGCTGCGCCCTGAGGCTCATGCCCTCTCATTTTCGCTGCCCCTGCGTGAAAACCCCTTCCCGCAAGCCCAGGCATTGCCGTTTTTTGCCGGACTCCTTCCCGACGGCGACCTGCGTCGCAGAATCGCCGATCTTCTCCATATTTCCGAACACTCGACAATCCGGCTTCTGGAAGCCCTTGGGGGTGAATGCGCGGGAACCGTGAGCCTCGTGCCGGTCGAGCCTGATGCGGACAAGAGTGATTCCTCTACTGAAGGGTATGAGGAAATTACAGTAGGGCAGCTCGCGGCAATGATTCGCGAAAGGGAGCGCTTTCCTCTGCTGATAGCGGGAGGCGGAGCGCGGCTGTCACTAGCCGGCGCCCAAGAAAAGATACCCTTGTACAAGCAAAATGACCGTTGGTACCGGCCTTTAGGAGGGGCGCCTTCCAGTCATATCCTGAAGCCGGCTTCATCCGCATTTCCAGATATCGTGACAAACGAATTTACTTGCTTGAAACTCGCTGAAGTCTTTGGTCTTCCCGTACCCAAAGCGGAAATCCTCAATTTTGGAATACCTATATTGGTTGTCGAACGCTTTGACCGGATTAGCAAAGAAGATGGGAGCGTTGCGCGACTTCATCAGGAAGACTTCTGCCAAGCGCTGGGAATTATGCCGGATAGGAAATACCAGGCCGATGGAGGTCCTGGTTTTGCGGATATTGTAAGGGTGCTGCGGAGAGCCAGCACAAGTCCGATAATCGATCTCGAACTCCTGATCAAAATAGCTCTTTTCAATCTCCTTATAGGAAACTGCGACGCTCATGGAAAGAATTTTTCATTGCTTTATCGCGAGAACAAATGTGGGCTTTCACCATTCTACGATTTAGTTTCGACGACACTGTGGCCCGAACTGGATACAAAGCTGTCCATGCGTTTCGGTAAAAAGTATAAGCTTGAAAAAATTGATCGTTCGGATCTTGCCGTGTTTGCCCAAGACCTCGGCGTAAAAACGGTTGCCGTAACAGAGCGATTGGAATCATTGCTGGCCGCCGCCCCGGGCGCATGGGAACTTGCCCTTTCTCTCAAAGAGCCCGAGCTTGACCATGGGCTGATCGAGCGGATGCGCGATGGTTGGGAAAAAAGAGCAGAACAGCTTTTATAATTCAGGGTAATGGAAATGGATTGTGAAAAGCATTTGGAACTTCCGCGGAGATATGGATTAACCTGGACACGGCTTACCTGCTTCGCCTTCGCGAAGATACCGAACGCGAAAGAGAAGCCGATGAACTGGCCGCATAGATCTCCTTGAAACTCTCAATCCAGGCTTCCAGGTTTTCGATGATCTCGCCGGCGAGAATGTCGGGGTCGGGCAGGTTGTCGAGGTCGGTGAGGCTTTTGTCCTTGATCCAGGTGATATCGAGGCTCGTCTTGTCGCGGGCGAGGATTTCCTCGTAGCCGAACCTGCGCCAGCGGCCTTCGGGGTTGGTATCGGCGGGGTGGTTGGAATCTCATTGTCGCATATCGTGATCAAAACGGAGCGGATTCCCGATTAGTCATGACTTTTCAGGAATCTGCTCCATAATAGTCATGAAGCAACTGCACTTCTTGGAGGACACTAGCGGAGTTTCCGGCGAACTACGCTACCCAAAGATAAAAACCGGAAAAGAACTGGATGGGGATTGTCGCAGTAGTATTAAAAAACGATTAAATGCGACAAACCGCGATCGCGATCTATCGACACCGGGATCTATCATTAGTATTGTAGTGCCATCAGGTGAATGAAACCGCCCCGTCTAAAGGTTTGTAATGAGACGGCACGTCGGTTTCTTTTTTTT
>JAEZSM010000021.1 GCA_023421875.1 Spirochaetota bacterium
GGCGTCCTTCATGGGATTGCCCCCGGCCATGGCCGAAGCCCCGATGGAGAAGGATAGCACAAAGGTCGAGGACATCGGCCCCGAGGCTACGCCGCCCGAATCGAAGGCGATGGCGGTAAAAAGTCCTGGGCTGAAGAAGGTCAGTGCCAGCGCAAGCGCGTAGCCGGGAATGAGAAACCACCAGATACTCATCCCCGTCACGATCCTCAGCATGGCCATGGCCACGGCCACGGAAATGCTGATGGAAAGGGTTGCGAGTATTATGGGCTTTTTAATGTACCCGCCAGAGACTTCTTCGATCTGGTTATTGAGAACCCAGACCGCGGGCTCGGCAAGAACTACCACGGCCCCCAACACTAGTCCGATGGGGATTAAAATACCGTTGGCCTCCAGCCCGCCGATTGCCCCGCCCACCAGGGATCCCACCGGCAGAAAGCCCCCGTTGACTCCCAAAAAGAAGAGAACGAGGCCTATATAGGCATAGATCATTCCCTTGGCCATTCTGGCCACCTGATGCCTCGGCTGTTTTAAAAGAGCAAGCTCGAAAACGATGAATATGGCCACCAGGGGCGCGAGGGCTGTGGCCACATGCTTTAGTGTTTCGGGCAGAAGGTGGATAAAGACTTCTCCCGCGCCCAGGGTTTCGAGGGTTGTCGCAGCCTCTTGCCCGGCATCGACGGTTCGGCCCTTCTGTATTATTCCCATGACAAGCACGGCCAGGATAGGCCCGATGGAAGCCAGCCCAACGACGCCGAAGCTGTCTTCTTCCGATTTCTTGCTCACCCGCACCGAGGCCACGCCGACGCCTAGGGCCATGATAAAGGGCACGGTCATCGGCCCCGTGGTGGCGCCTCCGGCGTCGAAGGCGACCGAGAGGTAGCCCTGGTCGGTAATGGCGGCCAGCGCGAAGACGATGAGGTAGAACAATAGCAAAGACCATCGATAGGACAGGTTGAGCACGATGCGTCCAAAGCCCACGGCGGTGAAAAATCCCACGCCCAGACCGATCATGAGAATGAGGAGGCTTTTGGGAATTGCGCTGTCGACATTGGAAACCTGATCGGCCAGCACCGCCACGTCGGGTTCTGCAACCGTGACCAAGAAGCCCACTATAAAGCCGGCCAGGAGCATGAGGGATAGCTTTTTCTTGCCCACCAGCGCCGATCCCACAGCATGGCCCATGGGAAGGATGCCCAGGTCGGTGCCGAGCAAAAAGATGCTGAGGCCGAGTATTATCAGTACGCCGCCAATGTAAAACCGGGCTAGCATTACCCCGGCTATCGGCGCGACCGTGAGGTGGAGAAGCAAGACGATGACAAGAATGGGAGCGACGGAAATACCGCTCTCTTTCAGTTTGTGCAATAGATTCATTTCAACCCCAGGATTCGACCTAAATAATTACGTTAGCAGGCGCTGTTCCCGAAGGAGAATTTTTTGCTAACTATTGGATAACCATACTGGTTAGGATGGTTAAAGTCAACGAACAGGAATCGCGGAAAGTCCACTCAAGGCGACAGCGCTGCCCAACGGGCTGGAGCGCCGATATTCGAGCCGGCGGGTTGCCGTTCAGTCCGGAGCGTAGCGTGTCGGAGGGGGATTCCGACCTCAGGGGCCGAACTCTATCCTGGTAATGTCGCTGGAGGGCAGACTTATCACCTGGCCGGATTTTAGAATGATCCGCATAACCGCACCGCCGCTCAGTTCGCCGCCCGACCCGCTCGACCCGCTCGACCCGCCAGGGACTCCACCAGGCTGGCCGCCCGGCAGGGTTCCCGTAGCTGTGGGCGGATTTTCGTTTCCGTAGAACCCCTTGGACGAAGCCTTGAAAATGCCCGGAGTCAGCGCCAGTGTGCCAATTTCCGAAGCCTCCAGGGCTTTGTCGAAGATGGCCAGCTCGTCGATATCGCCTGCAAAGGTGCCATTAGGCTTGTCCCAAGTAATGCCTCCCACAACGAATGGGGCATCGGGGACGATAATGGGATTGACCGGTCCTTTTGCATCCAGGGCTCCGTCGATATAGAGAGTGGCTCCCTGAGTTTTGCGATAGACAGCAGCCACATGATGCCAGCGCCCATCGTTTATCGAGGCCTTGGAAATAGCCGAAGCATTGGAGTAGTAGAAGGTAATCTTATCCGTGGCCCCGTAACCCCACTCGCCGTTGATCATGAAAAAGTAGCCGTTGTACGAGCCGGCCAAGTGGCGCCCAAGCGCGATCGAACCCGAATCCCTGTAGCCTGGACTCGTCCGCACCCAAAAGGAAATGCTGAAATCGCCGGTGAAGCCAAAGTTCTTGCCCAGTGAAAGAACCGAATCGCTCTGGCGTTTCAGCGCGACGTAGCTGCCCGAGATGCCGTCGGATTTAACCGAAACTGCGGAAGGTACAGCTAGGCTCTGTCCGCTTATCGAATCGCGTATTTTCCCATCGTATACATCGAAGCCGAAGTGAGACACGGGAGCGGGAATCGCCCCGATCGCATACCCGCAGGCCAGGAGCACCACAAGCAGCAGTACAACACGCCTCATGATCCCTCCTCCCCGGCGGCGCCGGGCTTTGCCATAAAGTATCGTGCTAAAAGTGGGGGGCTGCAAGGGCGGGTTTTAGCCACGTATCGTGTTGAAGAGGGTGGTTAAAAGGCTAGGACCAAGCTGCGCAAATTGCCAACTCAGTGAGCTTTTATTTCCAACCTGAGAATATCCGAGTACCTGCCGGCAGTATAATTTGCGTTACTGTCGAACAGCACTTGAATTCTTGCGTCGTGTTCTGCCGGCGGGGTTGAGAAAGTCATGGTTGGCTGGTTTACCAATACGGTTTTTACAGGGGTCTCGGTAAAGTTAATAGGGTTAATCATGTCAACAACCCAAAGGTTGTAGGATATTTTCTCAATAGTTGTTCCGGTGTTGAGATTAAGTGTTCCTCCGTTAATTGAGGTAACAGTAACATCATAGGGCATATTGGCTTTAGTAAGGACTTTTAAATCTATTGTTTTTTCACTTGTTTCATCCAGAGCAATCGAACCTATAGGAATGCTATTAACATCAGCAAAATAAACGAATACATATGGACCCATAACCGCAGTAAGTGTTATAGGCCGAATGTATGGTACTAAACTTGCAGGAGGAGATTGTATCCCGTTATATTTCCAATTCCAAAGCCGAAACTCCAGGTCTAACTGGTATGTCCCTTGAGGTGGTGGAGGTGTATTATAATCTTGAAACTTTAAATAGTAGGTAATTTGTTTTTGTG
Source organism: Spirochaetota bacterium (assembly GCA_023421875.1). Taxonomy (GTDB): domain Bacteria; phylum Spirochaetota; class Spirochaetia; order Treponematales; family Rectinemataceae; genus UBA2256. The sequence goes on from JAEZSM010000021.1 coordinate 3,245, forward strand.
ACTCACCCGCCAAGAGTGTTCCGGTCCAAAAATTACTGGCGGTTGTATTTTGCTCGATTCCCCATGTTTTTGCGATACGTGTATCTTGGTTCATATTTTGTGATGAGGTATAAATATTTGCTTGATCAATAGATTGGTAACCTTCTGTATAATTGTACTCCCATGATTGACGAGCTGTCGAGACCGGACGCAAGTCTACTACAAAGTCTTCATCCTTACTGGTATTCGTCCGTTTTATCAGCAGAGTTCCCGTTAAAATGTTTTGAGAACTACTCACTTCCTGTATATATATTGGGTCAGGTGAGAAGCCTTCTAAAATCATTGTCGTGGAAGCCTGAGAAACAGCAACACTAAGAATAGAAAAATATAAAATCAGTGAAAGAAAAAACTTTTTGTTCATTCAGACTCCTCGAAACTCGGTACACTAAAAAGGATAATACATGCAAAGCGATTTAGCAACATTGTATAGTTTAACAAGCCGCTCATTGGATCTCCTGTGGGGTAGCGGTGATCTCGCCCAGTTCCACCAACCCGTCGGCGTCGTCGCCAAGCGTCAGCGTCGATATTCCCACAGCATCGGGCCAGATAAGCTTGTAGACGCCGGGGGTGAGGCCGAAAATCTGGAACATGCCGGTGTCGTCGGTAAAGGTCATGTCGGCATAGCTCCCGTCGGGCATCATTACATCGGCGGCCACCAGGGTGATCGGCGCTCCGGTGGCGTCCACAAGGTAGCCGGTGACGTAGAAGCGCTTTTCTAGGCCGGCGCGGAAGATAAAGCCAGTACGGTATCCGGGTGAAACCGAGATATGCGGTATGGTAGAGGCAACATCGGCGTCGGCTTCGGGAAAGTCCATCGAGATCCGTGCAGGGC
>JAEZSM010000100.1 GCA_023421875.1 Spirochaetota bacterium
TATGATGTCTATTTTTTCGTCTATGGCTGTCCTGACCAAGTCGGCAAAATTGCTCAGCGCAACCATGATGTTGACACCGAGAATTCCCTTGGTATGGGCGCGAGCAGTCCTGATCTCCCGCTGCAAAACCCTTATATTGGCGCCTAGAAAATCCTTGAACCCCTCCGGCTCCAGAAGGCCAATGCCGGCTGCGGCTATGACCCCTACCCCGCCAGCATTGGCTACGGCTGCGGCGAGTCCCGAAAGGGAAACCCCCACGCCCATGCCGCCCTGGACTATGGGCATCCTCGCGACCAGGTCGCCTATGACAAGACTTTTAATCGGTTTCGTATTCATAGGCGGTACTCCTTGGTTCCAGAATAACACTTTTCTAATTTTTGTCATAGATGGCAGGATACAGACGAGCTTATCGCAGAGGGAAAATCGAGGCAGGGCATGAGACGAAATCTCATAAATCCCCGTTTTTACTTTACATCCGCATATAAAAAGGCAAAAATAGGGGATCACCGCGATTACGGAGTGACACAATAATGAAAAAACGCCTCGGTTTTTGGTTATTTGCTTTATGCATGCTGTTCTCGCTCATCCTGCCTCTATCAGCCCAGGTAAAAATCGCTCCAGTACAGAAAATCCAGCCCAAATCAGTCACCTCTCCGACCATAAAGAAGGATATCGGCATAGCAGCCGCGCCTGAAGTGCAGCTGGACACGGCGCTCCAGTTTACCCTCGTGTATCAATACAATGTGTACTCGGTAGCCGCGGGCGAAGACGCCGAGACCTGCACGAAACTGGTCATTCCTTCCACATGGGAGGGCAAGCCCGTCCTCTACTTAGCCCAGGGCGCCTTCATGGGGCTCGACAATCTTGAAGAAGTAGTTTTGCCCGACTCCATCAACAGCATCGGGAACGAGGCTTTCAAGGACTGCTCCAATCTGGTCTCGATCAACATCCCCGAGGGGGTCACCTATATCGGATGGGAGGCCTTCCAAGGCTGCGAAAGCCTTGAGAGCATCGAGCTGCCGGACTCTTGCCAGATTATCCTGAGCAAGACTTTTCTGGGTTGCTCTTCCCTCGAATCCGTTTCGCTGCCGACAGTGTTGCGCAAGGTTGAGGGAGGCGCCTTCCAGGATTGCGAAAACCTCGCCTCCATCGACCTGCCCAAAGGCTTGACGGAAATCCCAGCATCGCTTTTCGAGGGTTGCGCGAGCCTCACGGACCTCGTCCTCCCTGCATCGGTCAGGTACATTCGACGCTATGCCTTCGCGGACTGCTCATCACTGGTAAGCATCAATATTCCCGAAGGCGTGACTAGTATCGAAAAAGAAACTTTTAGGGGCTGTTCCAACCTGGAAAACCTGGAGCTGCCTTCATCTCTCCGCCACCTGGAAGAGTCCGCCTTCAGAGGGCTCGACGCCCCGATCGCCATAGATCTTCCCCAAGGCCTCACCAGCATCGGGCGGGAAGCTTTCGCCGATTGCCCCGGACTCGAGAGTCTTCTGATTCCGGACAGCGTGACGGTTCTGGGCGATTTCCTGTGCAGGGATTCTACAGGCCTGAGGGCTGTCACTATCGGAGGCACGGGGATAATCCGATTCAGGGCTTTCTACGGTTGCACAGCCCTGGAACGCGTGACGCTGCGCGAGGGGATACGCATCATCGAAGACAACGCATTCCAGGGTTGCAGCGCCCTCCGCCAGATCAACCTTCCCCAAACATTGACCTCGATAGGCGACTTTGCCTTCGAAAACTGTACCGGACTCGTCAATCTCGTGCTCCCCGACCAACTCCAAGAGATAGGTGAATGGGCCTTTCACGGCTGCTCCAACTTAAGTAGGCTCCAGCTTCCCCGCCAGGCGAGGACAGCGATAGGCGAACATGCCTTCGGGATCTGTGAAAAACTCGACAACCTAGTCATTCCGGGGAACATATCCACGGTGGGGAAAACCGCGTTCTTCCATTGCTCGGGCTTGAGAAACCTTACCATCTCCGAAGGGGTGATTACGATCGAGGATGAAGCCTTCGAGGGAGCAAGCATAGCTACCCTCATACTCCCCTCCTCGATCCGCAGCGTGCTAAACGAGGCCTTCAACTCCTGCCCAAACCTCAAGACTATCACGGTCAGGGCCGCGGTTCCGCCGAACATTGTGTCGAACAGTTTTCCGCCTCGCTGGGAAATGAGCTCGATCAAGGTGCCGGCGGCGAGCCTGGCGGTCTATAAAGCTGCCCAGACCTGGGATTGGTACAAGGCGCTCATCTCAGGATTCTAGGCCTTGGCTATCATCTTCCCGTACTCGACGGCCTTGGCGTAGCCGGCTTCGTCGGGGTTCCATTGATTTTTCAGCCCCTCGCCCACCAGCTCGAAGCCGCTGGCCTTGAGATTCTCGGCTAATACCTTGTTGCCCTCACCGGACCAGCCGTAGCAGCCGAAGACGCCGGCCTTCTTACCCTTGAATTTTAGCCCTTTGATTTCCTCGAGGATACCGGCTACCGCCGAGAGAATCCCCGCGCCGATGGTCGGCGAGCCCACCAGGATAGCCCTGGAGCGGAAGACATCGGTGATGGCGTCGTTCTTGTCCGATTTGCCCACGTTGTGGAGCCTTACATCGGTGGCGGGCGAAGCCTCGATAATACCCTTGGCGATGCCCTCGGCCAGCTTCCTTGTGCCACCCCACATGGAGTCATAGATGATGGTGATGCGATCTTCCTGGTAGTCCTTAGCCCACTCGACATACTTGGTGACAATCTGCAAAGGATCCTTGCGCCAGATCACACCGTGGCTGGTGGCGATCATGTCCACGGGCAGGTTCAGGCCGACCACTTCGTTGATCTTGGCGATAACCAAGGGGCTGAAGGGGGTGAGAATGTTGGCGTAGTACTTGATGCACTCCTCGTAGAGCTCGCCTTGGTCCACAAGGTCGTTGAATAGAAGCTCCGAGGCGTAGTGCTGACCGAAGGCGTCGTTGGAGAAAAGGATAGCCTCGCCGGCCAGGTAGGAGAACATGGAATCGGGCCAGTGGAGCATCCGCGCCTCCACGAAAACCAGTTTCTTACCATTGCCCAGATCCAGTTCGTCACCGGTCTTCACTACCTTGAAGTTCCAGTCTTCGTGGTACTGGCCCTTGAGCGACTTTACCGCGTTGGCCGTGCAATAGACGGGCAGTCCAGGCCTGCGGCGCAGCAGTTCCGGCAAGGCGCCCGAGTGGTCCACCTCGCCGTGGTTCTGCACAATCGCATCCAACTTATCCAGAATTCCCTCGGCTTCCAGGTTGTCCACGAACTCCTTGGCGAAGGGGAGCCAGACTGTATCCACCAGGACAGTCTTTTCCTCCTGAATGACATAAGAGTTATAGCTCGAGCCTTTATGGGTCGAGTATTCCTCTCCGTGGAACTTCTTGAGTTCCCAGTCGATTTTCCCTACCCAGTAGACATTGCCTTTCAGGTGCTTTTTCATAGACTCTCCTCCTTCGCAGTTTTTCGTCCGCCTAAAGTCCTTTGGGAACGATAAAGCCTAACCCACCGGTCCACATCGAACCAGGCGGCGACCTCGCCTATCAAATCATAGGGTATCGCATCCAACCTCGTAAACCGAAGACAGCTCTTGCCCATGTCCGCCTTTTTACCCACCCTGGCTTCGTACAATTCCAGAAAACGCTTTAATAGTTCAGGCTCTGAATAGAGCCCCATGTGGTAGAAGGCAAGGTGCCGCTTCTGCCAGGCAATGGAAATAAGGGGCAGCGGCTGCTCCGGATTTCCCAAATAGCCTTCAGGGAAGCGCTTCAGTGGAACCACCCAGGCGGGCATGCCCCAGGCCATCACTTCCTCGAAGCCTGCCGGCAAGTTTTCCGCAATCACGGAGCGTAGCTTCAGAAAGACTTCTCGCCGCTCCGAATCAAGAGAATCGATATAGCCCTGGACAGTGCTTGCGTCGGATACCAAAGGCTCCTCCCTAAAAGCATAGCGGATAGATGATTTATAATATCATGCAAATCTTTCGGTTGGACAAGCTTGACTAAAAAAGCTACAATCGTGCCATGAAAGTACTTATGATAAACGGTAGCCCCCACACCGAAGGCTGCACCCGAACCGCCCTCGCCGAAGTAGCCAAGAGCCTTGAAAAAGAAGGCATCGATATCGAAGTGGTCAATATCGGCACCAAGACAGTCCGCGGCTGCGTGGCCTGCGGCAAGTGCGCCGAGCTCAAGCGCTGCGTATACGAGGATGACCCGGTCAACGAGCTCATCGAAAAGGCCAAGACCGCCGATGCCTTCGTCTTCGGCTCTCCTGTGTACTATTCATCCCCCGCCGGACAGATTGTTTCGCTTATGGACAGGCTGTTCAGGGCAGGCGGCACCCATTTCAAGCACAAACCGGCCGCCGCCGTAGTCAGCTGCAGGCGAGGCGGAGCGACAGCCACCCTGGATCAGCTCAACAAATATTTCCTCATCAGCAGCATGCTCGTCGTAGGCTCCCAGTACTGGAACATGGTGCACGGCAACAAGCCCGAAGAAGTGCTCCGCGATCTTGAAGGCACCCAGACCATGCGCACCCTGGGGCTCAACATGGCATGGGTCATGAAATCGCTGGAAGCCGGCAAAAAAGCGGGCATCGCCAAACCCGTCCTGGAAGTCCAGATCAAGACGAATTTCATACAATAGAGCGGATTACAAGAGTCTGTTGACTTTTGAAATTGGCTTTGCAGTTTCGCCGCTCACGTTCCGTTGAAGCCCGCGACTAAATCTTTAAGAGCCTGGGCGGTGGGCTCGTCGAAATAATCATAAATAGAAGGCATTCCCTCATGTTCTCCCGTTTCATCCATTATGCTGAAATGAACATGTGTAC
>JAEZSM010000103.1 GCA_023421875.1 Spirochaetota bacterium
TCGACTTTCTGCCTTGTTCGAGGCGGAAATCCTTAAGATGAACTGCGACAATGCGCGATCCGAAGGCCTCGAAAGCCCGCCTGGAAAATGCGGCTTGGCTTTCTTTTAAGCCGTTTTGGGGAATCAAATTTACCGGGTCGAAGATTATACCCAGGGCGGGCGAATCGATGCGGTCCAGCAAATTTTTTGTTTTTTCAATGCTCGAAACCACATGCTGGTCGGCCACTGGTTCTATGGCGACAATGGAACCGTAACGTTCCGCGGTCCGGGCAAGCCGTGCGGCCGAATCACAGAGAGCATCGAAAGCGGCCGCTTTATCTGTATCCTGGTGCCAAGAAGAATCGGGATTGAGCGAGCCGGTCTCGGTACCGACTAGGGAACAGCCGAAATCACGGGCAAAGCACAGATGCTCTTCGAAGCGGCGCAGTTGCAGCTCCCGTTTTTCCGCATCCGGATGAATGGGGTTGATATAACAACCTAGGACAGCGATCCCGATTCCCCGGGCGGTAAAAATCTCCCGTATGCCTCTGGCACGTTCCTGACTCAAGTGTCCCGGACTTGCGGGAAATCCCGGTAAGGCCTTGGAAAGGGCCAGTTGGACACACAAAGCCCCATAGGAGGCAATTCTGTCGGCGAGAACACCAGTCTCGCAGGGGCCGAAATCGTGAGCCCGAAGTCCGAACCGGAACATAGCTGTACTGTACTAAGCCTTGGTTTTTGCTGTAAAGCCGATGTATGCTTAAACCAGAATGAATATTCCCGATTTATCCATGGTGCTTGTCATTATCGGCGTTTTGGCGCTGTTCTGCGTTGGGCTCTTCATAGGCCTGCTCCTGGGCAGGCGAGGAGGCCGCCTCGAAGTCGAGCGGGAGCTTCCCGACCGGCTTGTCGCGGAGCGCGACGATGCGGTCAAGCGCTCCCGAGCCGTATTGGGAGGCCATGTGGCCGAGCAGCTGGCTCCCTATCTGCCTGATTTTCCCTGCCCCTTTGAAGATGCGCGATTTCTCGGGAAGCCTTTGGATTACGTCTGCTTCAGCGGCGCTTCGGCAGGAGAAATCGAAGAGATCGTCTTTGTCGAAGTTAAGACAGGGGAATCCTCCCTCTCCAGAGTCGAGAAAAGCGCCCGTCAGGCAATAATCGAAGGCAAGGTCCGCTGGGTCGAATACCGGATTCCCCTGGATTGATTCGCTTGCGGTTTTCATACCCCGCAGTTTGCCGCGAGGTTGTTGATTCGCGAACTATTCGAAGCGCGCGTAACGTTTTTCGGCGAACGCAGGAAAACGCAGAAGCCAGAACATGATTATTGCTAAAAATACAATCCCGTATATGAGCGCATAAAAATTGCGCGGCAAGGAAACGTAAAAAGTAAAAGCGCCCAACGCCGCCAATAACCCCATCGCAGCCAATATGACGATTACCGCATTGGGATTCTGCTTCATCGCCGCTATGGGATTGTCCCAGCGCAGCCTAGGATTTGCCGTGTCCAGCCACAACCCTCCCATGTTGAAGGCGGTGGAAAATAGGAGGGCGAGAATAAACCCCAAGGCAAGATCTACAGCGCCTACACCGAGCACGATCCGCGAGGCGACGCAACCGACTACTGCTCCGAAAACTGAAAAAATTTCCGCATGCAAAAGCTTGGACACGAAATACTCGAAAGAGCTTACCGGCAGTGCCTTGATCCAGGGCAGCATTTTCGCGTCCCTTGAAACAGCAGTGCACGCAATGCTCGTGGATGAGCCCAAAAAACCCCCCAGCGCGGCGGGAATCAGATACGCCACAGGTCCAGCGAGCAAAGGCTCTAGTGCCGAGAACATCCCTTCAATGCTCGAGCGTTGAGAAAGAAAGGCTATGCCCATAAAAACAGGTAGCAGTATTACGATGAAAGGCCCGTTTATGAAAAAAATCGGTTCGCGGTTCATCAGCCTTATTTCCCTGGCCAGAAGACTCGCAATGGGGGTTTGGCGCCGGCCGTACTCTTCGGAACCACCGTTATTCCTTCTTTTTCCTTTGGAAAAACTCGTTTCGCCGAATATCTGTATGCTTCGCAGGTAGGGCTTGCCCAAAAAGAAGACAACGAGTGCCAGCACCGCGAAGCCAAGAGCAAAATTTCCTATGAGCGATGAAAAGCCAATAAAGTCCCCGGCCCGGCTCAGAGACTTCCATGCCAGCAGCGACGGAATCCAGGCCCTTCCAAGGCGCGACAAAAACGAATCGGGGGCGGTAAACTCCGCGGCGAAGGAAGCATCCTGCAGCTTCGTCATGGTTCCCTGAATGTAAAGATTGAACGCCAGCGCCAGGCCAATGCCGACGAACCCTCCAAGGTAGATGATGAAATTTTTATTGCGGAACAGGGACGAGACATTCATCATGGGTATGAGCACAAGATAGGAAACAGCCAGGGGAATCAAGGGCAGGGCCAGGGAGGACAAGAGGGCGTACAGGTAGAAAAACACTGGCGGACCTTCGTGCAGTCCGTAAACGACCGCGCTTACCATCATCATGAAAACCCCGATAAGAGCGTTGGTAAAATAAACCAGCGACATCTTTGCAAGCAAAAGCTCGTGAGGCTTGAAGGGCAGCACCAGGAATCCCGAATCCACCGCCGATGCCGAAAAAAGAGACAGTGCCATGGTAAAGGAAAACACGAAAACGATGAGCGCCGCGGAGATTGAGGTGTACAGCAGCATCATATCTTCCAGCCCCGCTGGTTTGAAAGCGCCATACATGGCCTGGCTGTTCATCACGAATATGAAGGCAAATTCGGCGATCAAAAAAAGAATTCCTATGCCGATGGCTATTGTTTTTATGAGCGTCTTGGGCTGCTTCAGTTCCTTTCGGGTGGGCAGGCTGATGCTGAAGGTGCTTCTGATGTTCAGAATGGCCAGGCTTAAAACGCGGGATTTCATAAAGCTTCGCTCTCCCGGGAAGAATCCACCAGTTCCAAGAAAAGCCGCTCCAGGCTGTTATCGTCCGCCGCTCCGGCTCCCGCCGATTCCTTCCGCCTGCGGAGATCCTCGATGGTACCCGTAAAAATAATCCTGCCCTTGTCGATAATCGCCAGCTCGTTGCAGACTTTTTCGGCCACTTCCATGACATGAGTGGAGAAGAATACGCATTTACCTGCTTTTACACGCTGACGCATCAGTTCCTTCAGCTCGAAGGCGGACTGAGGATCCAGGCCGACCATGGGTTCATCCAGGACCCAGTTGGAAGGATCGTGGATCAGGCTGGCGATAAGTCCCAGTTTCTGCTTCATCCCCCGGGAAAAACTGCCAATGGAAGCCGAGAGTACATCCGAAAGCCCGAAACGAGCCGCGTACTCGTCGATCCGCTCCCTGCGCTCCCGGGTGGAAATCCGAAAAACATCACCGATAAAATTGAGGTATTCCATGGCTTTAAGCCGGTTAAAAAGCTCCGGATTATCGTGGACGAGGCCTATACGCTGCTTGGCTTCCAATGGCCGCTCGGCCATGGCGATACCGTCGATCAGCACCGTTCCGGAATCGGGTTCCAAGGCTCCGCAGAATACCCTGATTGTCGTCGTCTTGCCGGCGCCGTTCGGACCAAGAAAGCCGAAAATCTTTCCGTTGGGAACGCTCAACGAAAGGGAATCGATCGCCTTTCGATCACTTTTCGCGTAGGTTTTTGAGACACTTGACAGCTCGATCATAGAATCCTCCAAGCATCGCGGGGGTTTTATAGTTTACTGGACCTGAAAAACCCCAAAATGTCGATTTATCCCCAAGAATATCCCAAAGCGAAAGGATATTCCAGCGTATCGATAAGAAAAGCTCTCTACCCGATCCAGGCTCTTTCCCATTCCTGAAGGCTTGTGCATAATAAACCGGATGACCACAGTACCTATCGACACCGCATCCAGCCCCGGCGTAGTGATGGAACTCCTCTACAGTCTCAGGGTGAAGGATGCCATGACCTCTTCGGTGATCACCGCATCCACCACCGCGCGACTCCGCCATGTCCAAGATCTCATGCGGGAACACGCCATTACCGCCGTGCCCATCATGGACGGGGAACGCCTTTTGGGCATCGTCTCCATCGGCGACATCATCCAGGCACTGGATTCCGGAACTATGGAGCGCCCGGCCTCCGAGGTGATGAGCAGCTCCGTGGTCACACTGGACGAAGACATGCCTCTTTCCTTCGCAGTAACCTACTTCGACCGCTATAAATACGGCCGTTTCCCCGTCTTGGCCGTCGACGGCAGGCTCTCTGGCATCATCACTGCCTCGGACGTGCTGCGGCGCCTGCTTATCGCCCTGAACGAGGAAATCGGCCGCATGGAACAGCGCATTGCCGGCCGACAGCCCCCCAGCGAAGGCCCCTTGCCCACCATGGAACTGAGCTTCGGCTCGGCACCCCTGGACTTTGCCAGGGCGGGGAACATAAGCGCGCGCTTCAAGAAAACCCTCACCGAAAAGGGCTGCCCCCCGGCTATCGCACGCCGGGTGGCGGTAGCCTCCTACGAACTGGAACTCAACCAGGTGATCCACTCCTCAGGCGGCATCATGCGAATGAGGGTTTTTGACGACAGCATCGAAATCCTGGCCCAGGACGAAGGCCCGGGCATACCCGACCTGGATCTGGCCATGCGGGAAGGCTATTCTACCGCCAACGAATGGGTACGCTCCCTCGGCTTCGGGGCAGGCATGGGCCTGCCCAACGTCAAGCGAGTGGCCGACGATTTTTCCATCGAATCTCCCCCCGGCAAGGGCACCTCTGTTCGAGCCCTCATCGCCTGGGCTAAAGAAAAACCGAACACGACACAAGGAGGCGACCATGCTGACCAGTGAGCTCCGGGCTCTGGCGGAGGCCAGGCCGGTTCAGGCCGAGTACAAGGACGGAGCGATCGAGGGTGGCTATACCTCGGACCTGCTCTCCGACGTTATGGCCCACGCCAAGACCGGGGATGTTCTGGTCACCATACAGGCGCACAAGAATACCGTGGCCGTCGCCGGCCTGGTCGGAGCCCCTGCCATAATCCTCTGCAACGACAGACCCATTCCCGATGACATGATCCAGGCTGCCAAAGAGGAGGGCATAGCCCTTTTTTCCACTTCCTTGAGCCAGTTTGAGGTTTCTGGAAGGCTCTGGAAAGCCCTCAAGGCCTAAGGCACGAGGCCGGCGCCATGGATCTTCTGCGCCTGAGCGCGGATCTGCACAACCATTCTTGTCTCAGTCCCTGCGGGGACCTGTCCATGTCGCCGAGGCTCCTGGCGGCCAGGGCTCGGGAACGCGGCATCGATATAATGGCACTGACCGACCACAATGCCTGTCTCAACTGCCCGCCCTTCGCCCTGGCCTGCGCCCGCAGGGGTATTCTGCCGCTTTTCGGCATGGAGCTCTGCTCCGCCGAGGAAGCGCACCTCCTGGCGCTGTTTCCCGACCTAAAAAGCGCCCTGGAATTCGGGGCCGCGGTTCACCAGCTTCTGCCCGCTCTCCCCTGGGATCCTGAAGCCTTCGGGGACCAGGCGGTGGTGGACCAGGCGGAGGGGCTGCTGGAGCTGCATCCCGTCTACCTCGGGGCCGCCCTGGAAGCTTCCTTCGACGAACTGGCACGCCGCGCTGCAACCGCGGGAGCCCTGGTAATTCCCGCCCACGTGGACAGGGCAATGTTTTCGGTGCAGAGCCAGCTCGGATTCCTTCCCCCCGGCCCCTACGATGCCGTCGAGTCGGTATTCGCCCCGGAGCCCCATCTCTCGGGCGGTCACAGCATTGTATCCGGCTCCGACGCCCACTACCCCGAGCACATCGGCAGGCGACCCTTCGGTGTGGATCTGCCCAGGGCTGCGGTAGAGGATCTGGCGAAAGCCCTAAAAATGTATACGAAAATGAACAGTCTGGAAGGATTTCAAGGCAGCGAGAGGGCCAAAGACTCGAAAGGCCTAAACGAAACCGTGGCCCCACTCTATCAAGAAGCCGGAGAATTTGGCGGCTACGAAGAACTCCTCGCCCAGCCTTTGGTAACATCCTATCCCCAGGACCAGGCAAAAGGCTTTTTTGAAGAACTCAGACAGGCGCTTCAGGCGGGCAGGGTTGAGCCTTCCTTCGCCCGAAAAAACTAAGACGACACGGCTCAATCAGCCCAGCGTATATAGAAGCTTACGGGTTCTTCCAGGGTGAGCATGTCGAAGAGGGGAATCTTGGTCTTGAATACCTGCCCCTGAGCGCTGCCGCCCTGGGCAGAGAGAATCGTCTTGGGTGCAGTTATACTCAGCTCCAGTGCGCAGGCGTCGAAGGCCGGCATGGCTTTTTTACCGATAATCACCGTCTCTAGGTTCATCCTGTATTCTTCGGCGCTGATGGGGTCTGCTTCCAGAGCCGGCGGGCTCAGGCTGTCCATGAGGTCCCTGTCGATGCCCGGAAACAGGCTGAAGGCGGCAGCCGCGTTACCTCTGGTGATGCTCACCGCAAGCTCCCGTTGAGGGGGTACCGACCCCGAGGCGGGCAGGCGCCGTAGCTCGATCATACCGCCGGGCACCAGGCTGGTATCGGCTGTAAAGGCCTGCACGTCGGGTACCCAGATCACCGAGGTAAGGGCGTCCGCGCTGGGGGAGGAAACATCGACCAAGAAAATCGACTCACGGCCAGAAAATTCTTCCTTGAGTTTTCGCACATCGAACAAGGCGGCCTCGGCGGACATGCCGCCGATCTGCCGCACCCTGGCACTCAGGGTTTCGGGAATATCCAACCGCAGCGCTATGCGGGCGCTTAGGTCGTTCCGTATGGTCGCGTCCAGCCTGCCGGAGCAGGAAGCCAGGGCCATCAAGGCCAGAGCGAACAAAGCAGCCGTAGCCAATCGATGTGTTTTCATCCTCAAAAACCTTCCTTAGCACAAGGCGCCCGTAGGTCGCCGAACGTGTACACAAAGCGTCGGGGACGCCGGGGATTCATACGAGCCAATGGCGCGATGCATGCATCATTTGCGCGAATACACCGGCACCGGTCTCGTGCTCTGCCGCAGGAGCACCTCGCCCATTTTATCCAGCGTAGCTTGGCTTTCAAGGCTAAGCCTACGGAATGTGGAATGGCTCACCAACAAGGTTTGATGCAGCTCCCTGCACAGTGAATCCAATCTGGCGGCCACCGCGATCGTATCGCCGTACACATTGCGTCTGAGTTCGCCCGGCGGTCCCAGGAGCGCCGAAGTGACCATGCCTGAGTGCATACCTATGGAAATCTTGAGATCCACCGGAAGTGCCAGTGCTGCCAGGTCTTCCTTCAGGCTTTCCATCTCGTCCATAAAAGCGTAGGCGGACCAGAGGGCCCGCTCGGGATTGTTCTGCTCATTCGCCAGGCCGAAAAGGAGGATCACCGAATCGCCGTTGATCGACATGATTCTGCCCCCCTCGACGCTGGCTACATGGGTCCAGAGGGCGTAGTACTTATTGAGCAACGCGGCGGAGTGCAGCGATCCAAGGGTTTCCGATATGCCCGAAAAGCCGATGATATCGCTGGAAATCGCCGTTACCAGAAGCTTTGTCGGCGCACTATCCCGCTGCTTTCCGCTCTCTTCCGGCGCCGGTTCGGCGCTCAAGGGATTCTTGGACAAGTAGGTGTCGAGCCTGTCTTTCAAGCCGATAGCCCTCATTCTGGAGGCCAGGAGCATGAGGTCGAAGCTGGCGATCCCCAAAAGAGCGAAAAGGTGCTGGGGCGAGGAAACGAAATCCTTGAGACCCAGCCTGAAGCTCGAAATCTTCAAGGCTTCGAGGTAGGCTTCCCGCTCGATCTGGCCTGCGCTCAAAGCCCGTGAAAGACTGATTCTGGTGTCCAGGTAATAATAGAAGCTGAAAAAGATCACCGCCGAGCCCAGGGACAGGGCAGCCTCGGCCAGTCTTTTGAGGATCCCCCGGGAAAAGGTTATGGAGAGGGCCTGGAAAAAGCCGATGTAGACCGCCGAACCCCAGAGCAGCATGTTGGTGGACTCGAGAAAATTCTGCCCGCTGGTGGCTGCCATGAGAATGGAATAGCCGATGGGTGTTATGAATGAGAACAGAAAGCGCAGCACCGGCACATGACCCTGGCTGGCCAGTAAAAGAGTCTGCACCAGCATCAGGAGCACAATGATCAGGGACTGGGTTATCCCCATGACTAAAGAGCCTGAGGTGAGAAAGATGATGACGATGAAAAAGACCACGAGCTGGCTGGAGTAAAAGTAAAACTCGTCGGTAAAGCGCTTCAGTGGGATTTTCATCGTAGTCCATTGTATACATCTTTGATTTACTTGACTAGTTTTCGATGAGGTGTACAATGATAAAGCCATTTTCGTGGCACTCATTTCAACAGGAGGTTTTATGAAAAAGCTTACGAAGCTCACCGCCATACTGCTGGCGCTGGCCTTCATCTTCGCCGGAGCTGATGTGTTCGCCCAGGCCAAGGCCAAGTTCCATATCGGCGTGGTAACCGGTACAGTCTCCCAGTCCGAAGACGACCTGCGGGGCGCCGAAGCCCTGATCAATGCCTATGGCAGCGTTAAAGCCGGCGGTATGATCCAGCACATCACCTATCCCGATGACTTCATGTCCCAGCAGGAGACCTTCATTTCCTCATTGGTCGCCCTGGCGGACGATCCTCTCATGAAAGCCATTGTCATCAATCAGGCAATCCCCGGCACCACCGAGGCCTTCAAGCGCGTACGCGAAAAGAACAAGGACATTCTCCTTCTCGCCGGCGAGCCCCATGAGGACCCCCTGGTCATCCAGAGCGCGGCCGACCTTGCTCTCTCCGCCGACTTCGTGTCCCGCGGCTACACCATCATCTGGGCCGCCAAGCAGCTGGGCGCCAAGACCTTCGTCCACATCTCCTTCCCCAGGCACATGAGCTACGAGTCCCTCGGACGCCGCCGCGCCATCATGGAAGAAGCCTGCAATGACCTGGGCATCAAGTTCGCCTTTGAGACCGCCCCCGATCCGACCTCCGATGTCGGCGTGGCCGGAGCCCAGCAGTTCATCCTCGAGAAGGTTCCCCAGTGGATCGAGAAGTACGGCAAGGAAACCGCCTTCTTCTGCACCAACGACGCCCACACCGAACCCCTTTTGAAGCAGCTCTTCGCCTACGGCGGACTCTTCGTCGAAGCCGACCTCCCCAGCCCCTTGATGGGCTATCCCGGGGCTCTCGGACTCGACCTCTCCAAGGAAGCGGGCAACTTCCCCGCCATTCTCAAGAGCGTTGAAGCAGCTGTGGTCGCCAAGGGCGGCGCCGGCAAGTTCGGCACCTGGGCCTTCTCCTATGGCTATACCCTCACCGCCGGCCTTGGCGAGTTCGCCAAGAACGTGGTGGAAGGCAAGGCCAAGAAGACCAGCCTCAACGACGTATTCGAGGCTCTTTCCAAGTACACCCCCGGTGCCAAGTGGAACGGCGCCTATTATCTCGACGTGGGAACCGGCGTCCGCGCCAGGAACCAGGTCCTGATCTACATGGACACCTATGTGTTCGGCAAGGGCTTCCTGCCCACCACAAAGCAGAAGGTTCCCGAGAAATACTTTACCATCAAGATGACGAACTAGTTTGAATTCGCAGGCCGCTCCGCTTCTGCGCGGGGCG
Source organism: Spirochaetota bacterium (assembly GCA_023421875.1). GTDB lineage: Bacteria > Spirochaetota > Spirochaetia > Treponematales > Rectinemataceae > UBA2256. The sequence goes on from JAEZSM010000103.1 coordinate 9,565, forward strand.
GCTGCTTCCTTTTTTAATGATCCGCCCGAGGCGGAATCGCAAGAGGCGCCGCCAGCAAGGCGCCTTGGCGCCCGCGCGAGGGCTTTAAAGCCCTCGCGCGGGCG
>JAEZSM010000143.1 GCA_023421875.1 Spirochaetota bacterium
ATTGGGATCTGGTAAAGGAGACAACCTCCGACCAGTCCCGAGGCCTGCCTCCCCCGCCCCAGCAGGAGCCGCCCCAGGCTGACGACAGCGTCGTCAGCCTGCCGGCGGTGGACAAGGCTTACGATACCGAAAAAAACCCGGCTTCGGCGCCGGCGGTCCTGCACCGGCTGCTGCTAACCCGTCGCTCGAGGCGGGCTTTCAAAACAGAAAACCTTCCGCTGACCACACTTTCCTATCTGCTTTGGTCTTGCGAGGGTGTACGGGAGAACAGGGGAAAATATTCTTTCAGGACAACCCCCTCGGGTGGCGCCAGGCACCCGCTGGATGTCTATGTTTTCGCCAGGAGAATCGAGGGGCTCAAGCCGGGGCTGTACCGCTATCTTCCCCTGGAACACGCCCTGGTGCTCGAGCGGGAGGGTGACGATTCTAAGGCCCTGGACGAAGCGCTGATGGGACAACAGAGAAATTCATCCTGCGTCGTTTTCTGGGCGGCGGTTCCGTACCGCAGCGAATGGCGGTACGGCAAGGCGGCGGACAAGCTGGTAGCTCTGGACGCCGGCCACTCCTGCCAGAACCTCTACCTGGCCTGCGAAGCCCTCGGTTTGGGCACCTGTGCGGTGGGCGCCTACGACCAGCAGCGCCTGGACGACTATCTGGGACTGGACGGCGAGGACATGTTCGCCCTCTACGCCGCCCCCGTCGGAGTTCCCGGCGGGGTTTCCCTGGATGACTAAAGCAAATTTAGCGCCTTTGGAGGAATACCTAATGAACCTGGATTTTATACAACTTTCGATTCCCGCCGACTGCAACATCGTCGTAGGGCAGTCACACTTCATCAAGACGGTGGAGGATCTCGCGGAGATAATGGCCGGTTCGGTGCCCGGCGCAAAATACGGTCTGGCCTTTAGCGAAGCCTCGGGGCCCTGTCTGGTCCGTACCGCGGGGAACGCCCCCGAACTGGAGGCGGCGGCCAGGGACTGCGCCCTCGCCGTAGGAGCCGGGCACAGTTTCTATCTTATCCTCGGTCCAGGCGCCTATCCCATTAATGTTCTGGACAGGATCAAGGCATGCCCCGAGGTGTGCAGAATCTTTGCCGCCACGGCTAATCCACTGCAGATCGTTCGGGCTGTGACCGACCAGGGCGCCGGTATCCTGGGTGTTGTTGACGGCAATTCGCCCAAGGGCGTGGAGGGGGAATCCGACAAAGCGGATCGTAAGGCTCTGCTCCGCCGTTTTGGGTATAAATTCTAGTTTTTCAGCCCAGCAGATCCCTGTCTTCAGCGTACTCTTTTCCCCGGGACTGCCTGAATAGTTCCACAAGGTCCGAAACACCCATCTCGGCTTTCCGGACGCCGCTCACATCGGCGAGGATCCGGCCCTCGTGCATCATGATTACCCGGTCGGCCTGTTCCAAGGCCTGTTTCATGTCATGGGTGACGATGAGGGCCGTAAGGTCGTATTCGGCGATAAAGCGCTTGGTCAGGCGATCGACGATTTCGGCATTGCCCGGATCAAGGGCGGCGGTGTGTTCGTCTAAAAGCAGGACCGAAGGATGGGAGAGCACCGCCATGAGGAGGGTAAGGGCTTGCCGCTGGCCTCCCGAAAGCCTCGAAACGTTTTCCCTTAGCCTGTTTTCCAGGCCCATATCGAGCTGGGCTACTTGATCGGCCAGCGCCTTGGCCTTTGTCTTATTGACGGCCAGGCGCAGCCCCCGGGGACCTTTTCGCGCCGCCAGGGCAAGGTTGTCCAGAATGGTCATTTCTCCCGCCGTGCCCGCAAGGGGGTTTTGTCTCACTCTACCCAAGTAGGCTGCGCGGCGCCATTCCGCATCCTTAGCGCAATCCCTGCCGTACAGGACGATCGAGCCCGCGCTGACTGGCACCGTGCCTGCGATGGCGTTGAGCAGGGTGCTCTTTCCCGCGCCGTTGGATCCGATAATCGAAACTGTCTGACCCTTGGGAACTTCCAGGTCTATGCCGTTCAAAACTCTTCTGTCTTCGCCGCCTCCCTGGGGGAAGGACACTTCGAGCCCTTGTATCCGTATCATCGACGCTTACCCCCGGCCCGTGACAGGGCCTTGGGCTTTTTGCCCGCATACTTGGAGACGGTGATTGAACCGATTATCAGCAGTGCTGTCAGAAGCCGCAGGTCGTTAGGCGTTATGCCGGCCACATAGCCCCAGGATCGGGCTGCGTACATGAGGCCCTTGAATAGAACCGATCCGGCGAGAACCCGGAAGATCTGGACCCCTATAAATTGGGATTTGATCAATAGCTCGCCCAGCATAACCGACGCAAGCCCGGAGGCTACAATCCCAGCGCCAAAGTTTACATCGGCAAAGCCTTGATAGGAGGCCGCCAGGGCGCCAGAAAGGCCGACAAGGCCATTGGCAAGAGCAATGCCCAGGCTGCGGAGGGATACTGGGTTTATGCCGGCCTGGATTACCGAAGCCTCGTTGTCGCCCATGGCTCCCATAGCTATGCCGATTTCGGTATGGAAAAAAAGATCCATCAAGCCTGCTACCAGCAGGGCGGCAAACAGTGCGGCGATGAAAAGGGAAATGTCCTGGGAAACGCCTGGTCCCAACCAGGTTCGGGCGAAATCCAGAAGGGGGTTGTTCTTGATCAAGGGCAGATTCGGCCTGCCTCCCAGTATGCGCAGGTTGATGGAATAAAAGCCCGTCATGGTGATGATGCCCGCCAGAATGGGCGGGACCTTGAGCCTATGATGGATGAATGATGTGACAAGACCGGCCAGGGCGCCTGCGGCGAATCCACCTACCAAGGCAAGCACCGGGGCGGCGGCCGCGAGGCCAAGCGGGGCGGCAACTGCGCCTCCCGGAGCACTCGCGGCGCCTAAAAGCCCGCCTGCCCCGGCCCCCGAAGCCAAGGCCTTCCCCAGCCCCGCCACAATAGCGCCCGCGGCCGCCGCCCCGGCTGGGAATGAGCCCTCCACGGTCAAATCGGGGAAGTCGAGAATCCTGAAGCTGATAAAAAGCCCGAGGGCCATGATCCCGTAGACCAGGCCCTCGACAAGTATTCCTTCGATCATCTTACTTTTTTGTCACAGTCCCGCCGGATACTAAGATCGTAGCCTGCTCCACCAGGGCAGTATCCAGGCTGAGCCCAAGCTTCTCCGCGACATCGAGATTGAGCACTAGCTCCAGGGATTCTGGATCGGTGGGCAGGAAGCTGGGAATATCCTTGGTCTTTTCGCCGTTCAGAAGCCTTACGACGATCTTGCCCGTTTCTCTTCCCATCTGGTAGTAGTCATAGCCCAGGGCGACCAGAACGGGGATTGTCTCGGCCGAAGCCGGATCGGCGGACATGAGGGGAATCTTCTTGTCCAGACAGACTTCGGAAACAGCGTTCAACGCCGAAAATACCGTGTTGTCGTTGCCCAAGTACAGCCCGTCGATCCGGTCCGCTATCGAAAGAAGGGCCGACTTGACCTCGGAGGAATTGGTTATCGTAGCCTCCACATATTCAATGCCCTTTTCGGCGCAGTATTCCTTGACTATCGCCGCCAGGGCCAGCGAATTAGCCTCTCCTGACGAATAGACATGCCCGAGGCGTTGTACCGGCGCCATGGACAGCAGCATATCGAGCTGTACCCGCACCGGCGTCATGTCCGAGGTTCCCGTAACGTTCACTCCCCCCTTGTCCATGCTCTCCACAAGACCGGCCGACACGGGATCTGTCACCACCGAGAAAACCACAGGCCGGTCCTTGATCTGATTGACCAAGGCCTGGGCCGTGGGCGTCGCGATTCCCACCGCGACAGCGACCTTGCTCTGCTTGAAGCGCTGGGCTATCTGGCCCGCCGTCGCCATGTCGGCGTTGGAATTCTGCCTGTCCAGCTCTATTTCGGGCTTTGCCTCGGATATTTCATCGATTATTCCCTGCTCCACCGCATCGAGGGCAGGATGGGCGACGAATTTTGCTATGCCCACCGTCTTTTTAGCGTTTCCGCAGGAGAGGGCCAGCAAGGCCGCGCCTACCGCCGCGATCATAAAGACTCTATTTTTCGACATTAGGAACCTCTATTTCCGCCTTAAGCACTGAAAGGCAGGTTTATTTTGTTACTATTAACAGTAACGCGCACACTATACCTCTCTTTGCGCGTACTGGTCAATAGAAACAAATCTTGTTTTAATGAACTTTCGCGGCGATTAAAACAATATCCTCTCTGGGCACATCGGCATGAGGGGGTCTGCGTCCTGTCGGCACCGCAGCCATGGCGTCCACAACCTCCATGCCCTTGGTAACCTGTGCAAAAACGCAATACCCCGCCCCCGGTCCCGGTCCCCGGTAATCCAGGCTCGTATTGTCCGAAAAGTTTATAAAAAACTGACTGGTCGCGCTTTCGGGATGGGGCGTCCGGGCCATGGAAAGGGTTCCCCGTTTATTGGACGGTCCCTTGGCCGCCTCGTTGACAATGGGGTCCCTGGTCTTCTTCTGGTCCATACCGGGGACAAAGCCGCCTCCCTGGGCTACAAAACCGGGAATTACCCTATGGAAGATCGTACCGTCGTAAAAACCCGAGCGGACATAGTCCAGAAAATTCGCCGCCGTGACCGGCGTTCTGTCCTCGAAGACTTCCAGCTCTATCTCGCCCAGACTGGTGATCAGCGTAACCGTGGAATTAACCATCTCTCCTCCCTTGCCGGGCAAGTATAGCACCCTCTTACGGCTACGTCCCGGGGTTGTCGCCCAGAAAACGGGCGCTTTTTCGTAGGTAAAACCATCGGGTTGCGCAGCGGCGGCTAAAAGGCTAGAGTGACCATGCAGATTACGTTGGAGGAAAAGCAATGTCCTTTGAAAAGAAAACCATAGGATTCATAGGCCTGGGCGTCATGGGCAATTCCATGGCCGGGCATCTTCTGTCGGCCGGCCACAGCCTCATCGTCTATACGCGCTCCCCCGCCAAGGCCAAAGCCTTGCTCCAGCGCGGCGCCGAATGGGCAGAGAGCCCCGCGGCCCTGGCTCCCCGCTGCGATGTCCTCATAACCATGGTCGGCCTTCCCTCGGACGTCGAAGCCGTATATCTGGGCGATGCAGGGCTCGTGGCTCATGCCCACAAAGGCGCCCTTCTCATCGATATGACAACCTCTAGCCCCGACCTGGCCCTGCGAATCCACGCGGCAGCCTCGGCCAAGGGTTTGAAAGCACTGGACGCACCGGTCTCCGGCGGCGACAGCGGTGCCAGAAACGCCAGCCTCACAATCATGGTCGGCGGCGATGAAGACGCTTTCGCGGAGGCCAAAGCGCTGTTTGCGATAATGGGCAAGACAATCGTACGCCAGGGCGGCGCCGGGGCCGGACAGCACACCAAGGCAGCCAATCAGATCTGCGTGGCCGCCAACCTCATCGGCGTGGTGGAAGCTCTTACCTACGCATCGGCTTCGGGGCTGGACCCCAAACGTGTATTGCTCTCCATAGGCGGGGGCTCGGCGGCCAGCTGGCAGCTTTCGAGCAACGCCCCCCGCATGCTGGACGGAGATTCCAACCCCGGCTTCTACGCCAAGCACTTTTTAAAAGATCTTCGTATCGCCCTCGATTCTTCGCGCCAATTGGGATTAAAGCTCCCCCTGGTGGCGCTGGCCGAAAGTCTCTTCGACACGGTGCAGGCCCAGGGCTGGGGCGAGCGGGGAACTCAGATTCTCTACGAGCTATACAGGCAAGGCCTTGTCTGATTCGGAGCAACAAAAGGCTCTTCGGGGCCAGGCGCCTGGAGAGCTCTGCCAAGACGGGTCCCTCGTCCTGGGTTCCTGGGAAGGAATACCAGGCAGGGCTAACCTCATAGATGTCCACAGACCCTACCACTATCCGCTTCCCCGCTTCCTACGCGGCTCGAGGATAAAAGAGTGGCAGGCGATCCAGGCGGGGAATGCTGACTGCTTCATCTTCGCGGTATTCTACGACGCTAAATACCTTGGGATGGTTTCGGTGGATATCTGGGACAGAAAAAACAAACGCAAAGCCGGATTCCGCCACAATTTCCCGTGGCGGCGTTTTACACTGCCCGAATCCCTCGAAAAATCCCATCTCAGCCATAGCTCTGGGCACAGAACGCTCTCTCTATCCATCGATATGGAAGCCGAAACAATGAGGCTCCAGGCATCGAATCATCCTAAAAATAAATCTGACTTCTCCTTCGATCTGGATCTGAGCTTTGCGCTGGACAAGGATTCGAGCCCGGCTTTTTCGGTCTGCCTACCCTTAGGGCTCAACAGGGCCATGTATTCCACCAAGATTCTCATGCCCTGCAGCGGCAGCCTCGTTCTCGACGGGGAGCGGCGGGAGCTGGCGGCTGAAAAAACCCTTGGCGTTCTGGACGATCACAAGGGCTACTATCCCTATCGGCTTCATTACGACTGGGTTACAGGCTTCGGTATCGAGCCTTCCGGACGCCGTGTCGGCTTCAATCTCACGGACAACCAGGTCAAGGACCAGCTGCGGTACAACGAAAACCGGCTGTGGATCGGCAGCGCCGTCCATACCCTCCCGCCCATCCGCATAACCCGTCCCTACGGCCGCTCCGAGCCCTGGATAATCCAGGACACCCAAGGCATGGTCGACCTGATCTTCCATCCCGAGGTTCCCCACGACATCACGATGAATCTAGGGCTGGCCGATATCGACTATTCAGGTCCCTTCGGACGCTTCGAAGGAATCCTGCGCAGCTCGTCCGGCGAAAAGATCGATGCTTCCCGGCTCTATGGCATGGGAGAGGACAAGAATCTGCGGCTCTAGCCGTCGAAGGTTCTAGGTGCCAGCCCCGCAAAAAATCACTTATATTTGCTTTCCGCTCCGGAGTTTTTCCTCGAAACGCTCCAGCGCCTTGCCCTTGAGCAGGGGCTCCTTGCCGTCGGTTTCCAGGCGCCGCTTGAGTTCGGCCATCTCGGCACCGTTGAACCGCACCCCGTGCAGGATGTTCCGCTCGAAACTCTCGGTCGCAGCGGGAGCCACCGCCCTGGTTATATCCAACATGGTCTGGGCGTAAAGCCTGATCTCCTTCTGTGCGTGGGGATCCAGCCTGAGGGAAAGAAACCTGAAAAGATTGTGCAGATCGATCTGCCAGTACCATTCGGTATAAAGGGATAATGGCAGGTTGATCCTGGCCAGCTCCCGCGCCAGACCCTCCTCCACGAGAGACGAATAATCCTCGTAGGCGGCCTTCTGGCCCTTTTCTAAAAGCGCCCGTATTTTAGCCGCCTCGGCGGCCTCCATCGGCTCCTCGGCCCGGCCCTGCTTGTTGTCCTCGCTCTGGGCCGCCACATCGGCGTCGGCGGGTAGATAGAACTCGTCCTTCATTATGGAATAGCGCCCGGAGATTTCGTTGACCCTGGCGGTTCTGTGACGGATCCACTGGCGAGCCACGAAAATAGGAAGCTTTATATGGAAGCTCAAGGCTACCTGCTCGAAGGGAGAGGTGTGCTCGTGGCGCATCAGGTAGTCAATGAGCCCCGCGTCTTCCCTATAGCTCTTCGTCCCTTCTCCGTAGGATACCCGGGCCGCCTGCACTATGCGGGCGTCGCCACCCAAATAGTCCACCAAGCGGACAAAGCCCTTGTCCAATACCTTGAATTCCTTGTCGAGAATCGCCTCGGCCTCGGGTACTACGCAGTGCGCCATTTACAGCTCCTTAACTTAAGTTAGGCTTCCGGTCCTCGCCCCGGAGCCAGGAAAGGGAAAACCGGGAAAATCCCCGGAGAACTTGTCGATCGTATACTTGTCCGTATCGGGTCCATGGCAGTCCGAGCCGTAGGTGAAAAAGTACCCCATCGGCTCCGCCAGCCTGCGGACCAGCTCATTGATAGCCTTAGTCTTCTTGTTCCCCGAATACCAATATAGCTCGACCCCGTCCACGCCCCGTTCCCTGAAAAACTCCAGCAGCGCCCCGACCTGACGCTCCTGCTTCTCCATCTCCTCGGGATCGTCATTCCACAGGTGGCCGATATGAGGTATGACCGAAAAACCCTGATCGGCATGCACCGCGGCCAGGCAGACAGTCGTGTCGGGCTTGGACAGCTTGTACTTGGGAAACCTGCCTGGACGCATCCATTCCTTTTTGAAAAGCTTGTAATTCATGTAGGCCGGAACGAGCTTTTTACTCCGCAGATAGAGAAAAAGATCCACCTTGGACCAGGAAAGCGCCGGCAGCGCTTTGTCGCTGCCGGCGGCATCGTCGGCCATACGGCCGGCGATCATGTCATCCAGCGTCAGATCGTTTCGCTTAAAAAAGGTTCGCGCCCAGTAGAGGTAGTAGTCGAGCCGCTTTCTCCGTTCGTCCAATACCCGTTGGAGCATTGCCCCGGTGGCGACGCACTCGGGCTGGGATTTTCCCGGAAAATAGGCCAGCAGTTCGCTCTTATAGCCGACGGCGGGATCGGCCACGTCGATCTCGCAGGCGGTCACGCAGGAAATCCCCTGGGCAGCGCACTCCGCCGCAAAACGCCCGCTCCCCCCCAGGGTATCGTGGTCCGTCAGCGCGATGAGCTTTAGGCCCAGATGGGCTGCGCCCCGTACAATGTCCTCGGGCCACAGGCTGCCGTCGGAAAATTTTGAATGAAGATGAAGGTTGGCGTTCACGGTTTCGGCAAGTATACAGGGCGTTCAGGTCTCTGTCCATCAATTTTCCGAAGCTCCGCCCGACAGTTGTTCGCCGGCGTGTCGTAAGACAGGGCCGTCGATTGCTGTGACAGGGCCTTACATAGTGTACAATGGATCCGTGGCAAAGGAAATTTTACTCTTCGAACTGAACGATACCGTGCTCGAGCGGATCATTTTCGCCATGGAAGACCAGAGCCGGTCCCGGTACATCGACCTGCGCAGCGGCGAGCTGGTGCCCAAGCCCGAAGGCAGCATTCCGGAATGGATCGCTCCCCCTCCTGCATGGAGTCCCGCCGACGGCTTCCAGCTCATGGAAGGCTTTTGCGCCCGGATCGGCAGGCTGGAGCCCAAGCTCGCCCTGAACAGGGCGCTCGCCCGGGGCAGGGGCGTATTCAAGAGCTTTAGGCAGATCCTGGCGGAATACCCCAAGGAAGAGGCCCTGTTCAGAGAGTACAAAAACGCCGCCCTCCGGCACAGGGTCGAACTATGGATGGACGACATGCGGGAAGCCCTTGGCCTGGCCAGGCTCGGCGCCGAGCCCGAAGAATTCCAGGATCTGGTGGACGAAGCGTTTAGCCTTGAATCCGGCTTTCTGGCCGATGCTCCGTTTTCATTGGGGGAAATGATCGCCCGGGCGCTGGAAGAAGCCCTGAACTGGCTGCCTGCCCTAGCCGTTTCACTGGAGAAAACCGAACTTTTTGATTTTTTGACCGCCCAGGGGCAGAAGGGCTGGCTGCATTATGCGAACGAAGCCGACGGCAGGGCCGTTGCCCTTGCGGCCATGGGTTTTGTGGACACCGCAGCCGGAGCGGTTGGATTGATTCGGTTTCTCTATGTCGTTCCCGAATTCCGCGGCCTGGGTCTGGAGCTCCGACTGATCGAAAGCCTCGTAAGCAGATGCCGCAGCGAAGGACTTGCGACCTGCTTTCTTCGCTGCGGCCTCCTGGCTCCGAGCCTGGTGGCGAGCCTGGAGAGCAGCGGCCTAAAATTTTCCGGAGCCCAGTACCTAATAGAGTAATCGGGCTAAAAAACTGGCGCGGAGCACTGGGGAACCAGGCTGACTTTTGCCGCCGCTACGCTATGACCGAAAGCCTCCCAGATGATCCGCCCAATCATCTGCCCCGGCGGGTCCAAAATTTCCAAAATCGGCGCCTATCCCAAACTGGTCGAGATCCACCGACCCGGAGGGTAAAAACTCCACTCCCTCTTCCTCAAGAAGCTTCCGCTGAAGATCCGAAGCCTCCCTGAGACCGATGCTGCCATCCCGTTTTACCACCCTCCACCAGGGAAGCGAATAGTTTTTCGACATGGAATGGAGCACCCTGGCTACGCGCCGGGCATCGGCCCCGGACCTGGGGCAACCCGCCAGCTCCGCCACCCTGCCGTAGGAAATTACCCTGCCATAGGGAATTGATCTGATAACCTCGACGATCATCATCGTTGTCTCCGTAGCCATGCCGATAGTGTATAACAACCCTGGCTCGCCTGCCAGAAGAAGCCCTCAGGCCCGGAAAGACAGAAGGGAGGCGGAGACGCAAGAATTTTATACAGAATTCAGGCCCGGGCTGTGCTATAGTCCTGGTGTGGTACCCAGGTGGCCGACGACGGTACTTTACATTTTTTCGATTTTTGTAAACCATGCAGCTTGAACCGATTCCGCCGACCCCGCCCACGACCCAAGGAGGAGGACGAAGTGAAAACCTGTTTTCTATTTCCCGGTCAGGGAGCCCAATACCCAGGCATGGCCAAGGATATCTACGACACCAGCCAGGAAACCCGCAGGCTATTCGAACTCGCCTCCGAAGCCTGCGGCGCGGATATGAAAAAACTTTTATTCGAAAGCGATGAAGCTGTCTTGAAGGAAACTCGAAATACCCAGATCGCCATGGCCCTGGCGGAGGTCGCCGCAGCCCTCTGCGCCAAAGAGCACGGGCTCAGACCTTCGGGCTTCGCCGGTTTTTCGGTGGGCGAATGGCCAGCCCTGGCCGAAGCCCAGGTTATCAGCTATTTCGACATGTTCCGCCTGGTTGCCGAACGGGGAAGGCTCATGGACGAGGCAGGAAAACGCTCCGGCGGCTCCACCATGAGCGCCGTGCTGTACCTGGCCCCTGAAAAGATCGAACAGACAATCGCCGAGGCCGGCTTAAAGCAGGTATGGGTAGCCAATTACAACAGTCCCGTCCAGTGCGTCATTTCAGGAATCGAAGGCGAGCTGGCCCAGGCTGAAGAAAAACTAAAAGCCGCGGGAGCCAAGCGGGTCATCCGGCTTAAGGTCTCTGGGGCCTTTCACTCCCCCATCATGACGCCAGCCGCCGAAGCCTTTGCCGAACTTGTCGCCGATGTCAGCTTCGGCGATCCCAAGGCAGCCCTTTTTTCCAACGTAACCGGAAAAAGAATCGAAAGCGGCGCCGAAGCCAAGCGCCTGGCGGTTGCCCAGATAACTAGCCCCGTCCGCTGGATTGACGAGGAACGCGCCATAGCCGACGCAGGCTTCGACCGCTGCGTCGAAACTGGCCCCGGCACCGTCCTGGCAGGCCTCTGGAAGGCCTCGGGCTCCAGCCTTCCCTGCCTGGCCGCCGGCACCCTGGACGACATTTCGTCCATGACGCTCTAACAGCGATACTATAAGGAAGAAACCCATGGAATTATTGCTTAAAGACAAGGTCGCCGTGATCACCGGGGCATCCCGGGGCATCGGCGCAGCCATGGCGGACAGGTTCGAAGCCGAGGGCGCCAAGGTATACCGGCTTTCCCGGACCCAGCCCCGCGATACTGCCGATGCCGCCTCTCCCGACGAGCCCGGCGCCGCCCCTGCCCAAGGCGCCACCCAGGGCACCTGGATAGCCTGCGACGTGGCCGACGAAGCCTCCGCGGAAGCGGCAATAAACGCGGTGCTCGCCGCCGAGGGCAGGATCGACATTCTGGTGAACAACGCAGGCATAACCCGGGACGGGCTTATCATGCGCATGAAGACCCAAGACTGGGACATCGTGCAGGACACCAACCTGCGCAGCGCCTTTTTCTTAAGCCGGGCGGTGGCCCGCCACATGCTCAAACGCAGGGAGGGCTGCATTCTCAACATTTCCAGCGTGGTCGGCATAATCGGGAACGGAGGACAGACCAACTACTCAGCATCCAAGGCAGGGCTCATCGGCTTTACTAAAAGCCTGGCCAGAGAACTCGCCCCCCGGGGAATCCGGGTAAACGCCCTTGCGCCGGGCTTCATCCGCAGCTCCATGACTGATACAATTCCCGAGGAGTTCAAGCAGAAGCTCGTGGATTCCATACCGCTCGGCAGGGTAGGCGAGCCTGAGGACACGGCCAATGCCGCGCTGTTCCTCTGTTCATCGCTGGCTTGTTACCTCACCGGTGTCGTACTCCAGGTAGATGGCGGAATGGGGATGTAACTATGGAACGAAGAAAAGTCGTCGTCACCGGGCTTGGCGTTGTAAGCCCTATCGGCAACGATATTCCCGGATTCTGGGATTCGGTCAAGGCCGGACGTTCGGGAATTGGACCGGTTACCCTGGTGGATACTTCGGACATGGCGGTGCGCATCGCCGGAGAAGTCAAAGACTTCAACCCATCGCTGCGCATCGATCCAAAAGAAGCCAAGAAGATGGACCGCTACACCCAGTTCTCGGTCTATGCCGCCGCCGAAGCCCTGGCCGACGCCGGCTTATCCCGGGAAACCATAGAGTCCGAGCGGACCGGTGTCTGCATCGGCACGGGACAGGGCGGATCCAACAGCATCGAAGAGGCGGTCACCCGCCTGGTGGAACGCGGCCCCACTAGAGTTCCGCCCCTCACCGTGGCCAAGGCCCTGGCCAATTTCGGGCCCGCCCAGATTGCCATGACCTTCAATATAACCGGCCCCTGCCAGTGCATCGTCACCGCCTGCGCCGCCGGCACCGACGCCATCGGCCAGGCCATGCGACTCATCAGGGACGGCCATGCCGACACGATTGTCGCCGGCGGCTCCGAAGCCAGTATCGTGCGCATGTGCATGTCCAGCTTTATCAACATCCAGGCCCTTTCGACCCGGAACGACCAGCCGGAAAAAGCCTCCCGCCCCTTCGACAAGGACAGGGATGGCTTCGTGATGTCCGAGGGCGCCGGTATCCTGGTGCTCGAGGAATACCAGCACGCCCTGGCCAGGGGAGCCACGATTTATGCGGAAGTTGCCGGCTTCGGCCAGACCTGCGACGCCCATCACGTAACTGCGCCTGATCCCGAAGGCGCCGGCGTCGCCAGGGCCATCAAACTAGCCTTGGCCGATGCCCAGCTAAAGCCCGAAGACATAGACTGGGTAAGCGCCCATGGCACCTCTACCCCCCTGAACGACCCCATTGAAACCAAGGCTATCAAATCAGCCTTCGGCGACCACGCCAGGAAGCTTAAGGTCTCAAGCCTCAAGTCCATGACCGGCCACTGCATCGGCGCCGCCGGCGCCATCGAGTCGATCGCCGGAATCTTGGGCATGCAGGAAGGCTATATCCACGCAACAACCAATCTCGAAAACCCCGACCCGGCCTGCGACCTAGACTACCTTCCACAAAAAGGCCTGTATACGCCTATCCGGGCTTTTGTAAAAAATTCCATCGGTTTCGGCGGACAAAATGCTGTGGTAGTTTTTAAAACCGTGCGATAATATCCTGTGAGCAACGCAG
>JAEZSM010000161.1 GCA_023421875.1 Spirochaetota bacterium
GCCTGATTCCTTTACGGTGGTACCCCAGAACATACGCACGATCCAGGCTGAAATCGCTGATCCCGACAGGGATCCGGAAATCGCCGCCGAGATCCTTACCAGCGCCGCGGGATGATTAAGGCATCGCTGGCTGTGCAGGAAATGCGCCTGAGGCGCCTGAGGCGCCTGAGCCGCCCGCCCCGCCCGGGGTCCGGGGCCCGCCTAAGAGGCCCCGGCGCCCGCAGACCCCTGGCCGCCTACCTCATCGTCGCCCTCACCCTCTATCCCAGCCTCGCCTTTGCGGCCTCGGTGCTCACAGGCGGGGCGGGCGGCGCTGCCGAAGCCTTACGCGAACTCGTCGCAGCCCTCAAGGCGCCCTCCACCCTCGCTTCCCTGCGCTTCAGCCTTCTCCAGGCCGCGGCCAGCACAGTCCTCGCCCTTATTGTCGGCTTCCCGGGAGCCTATTTCGTAGCCCGGTACAAATTCAAGGCCAGACGCTTCTTCCTCTCACTCGCGGCGGTGCCCTTCTGCCTGCCCCCCATCCTCGTCATACTCTCTTTCATACTTTATTACGGAAAAAACGGCTGGTTCAGCATTGCCCTTTCGACTCTCGGCCTAGCCAGAGACTCCGGGGGATTTCTCTATTCCTTCGGAGGCCTCGTCTTCATCCATGCCTTCTATAATTTCCCCATCGTCATCCAGAACATCGGCTCCGTCTGGAGCCGCATACCCGCCAGCAGGGAGGAGGCTGCCCGCACCCTGGGCGCCGGCCCGCTGTCCGCATTCCTCCGCGCCGGCCTGCCCTACCTTTTGCCGGCAATTCTGCAGGCAGCCAGCCTCATCTTTCTCTTCTGCTTTTTCAGCTTTACCATCGTGCTGGTCTTTGGAGGCATGTCCGGCTCCACCCTGGAGGTCGGCATCTACCGTGCCCTGCGCTTTACCCAGGACCAACCTAAGGCCCTCGCCCTCGCCCTCCTCCAGACGATCACCGCCCTCGGCGTGGTATGGGCATTCTTTCACTTCGATGGCAGGACGACCCAGAGCAAAGGCTTCGGCGCTGCCCGCCAGAAAAAAAACCCAGGGCCCGCCGCTGGAGTGTTAATCGGTATCTATACCTTCGCCATCCTTGTCTTCTTTCTCGGACCCCTGGCTTCCCTGGTGGCTGAAGCCTTTACGGTTCGCAGATCCATGGGCGGAACGGCCGTATTCGGGTTCGACAACTTCAGGCGGCTGTTGAACGGTCCAGATTCTTCGGCCCTCGGCTCACCCCTGCTTAGGTCATTGTTTCAAAGCCTGCTACTGAGCGGCACGGCTGCGCTGAGCGCCAGCCTCATCGGCCTCATCGTCGCGGCCTCCAGACCGCGGCCCTGGATAAGCGCCCTTCCCCTCGCCCTCTCCCCCGCCCTCATCGCCGCAGGCTGGGCCAGCTTTTTCAGGTTGAGTCCCGAACTCCTGATCCTCCTGGGCCAGACTGTCATCGCCTGGCCCTTCGTAGCCCGGTCGCTAGAAGCAGCCATGAGCTCCCTGGACAGGAGCAAGAACGAGGCTGCCCGCACCCTCGGGGCCAGTCCTTGGCAAGCCCTTCTCAGGGTGGATATCCCGGCCATGGCTCCTTCGGTGGCCAGCGCCGCGGCTTTTGCCTTCTCCCTTACCATGGGCGATGCCAACATTCCCCTCATTGTCGGCGGCAGCAGGGAAACCCTGCCACTGCTACTATACAGGCTGACCTCCTCCTACCGCTTCAGTGAGGCCTGCGCTGTGGGCATACTGTTGGCCGCCTTTACCAGCATAGCGTTCTTTCTCAAGGAGGGCCGCGGTGAAGTATCTTGATATTGCGGAACTGCGTCTTTCCCGGGACGATTTCAGTCTAGAACTTTCCCTGTCCCTGGATCGCGGCCAGACAGGAGTCATCGTAGGACCTTCGGGTTGCGGCAAGACCAGCCTCCTGCGCTGCATAGCCGGGCTGGAACATCCCCAGCGCGGCAGAATATGGGTGAACGGAGCAGACATAAGCGCCCAGACACCGGAAAAACGCAACCTGGGTTTTGTCTTCCAGGACCTCGCCCTCTTCGACCACCTTGACGGCAGGGGGAATCTGGAGTTCGGCCTTGCGCTGGCGGGGGTAGAAAAGGCCGAGCGGAAAGCGGTCTGCGACAGGCTGGCGACAACCCTTAAAATTTCCCTTCTTTTAGGACGAAAACCCTCCACCATGTCAGGCGGCGAAAAACAGCGACTTGCCTTTGCCAGAGCCCTGGCTACCAAGCCGAGGATCCTCCTCCTGGATGAGCCTCTTTCATCCCTGGATGCCCCCCTTCGCAAAGAACTACGGCGGTACCTGCGTACGATGCTGAAGCAAGAAGGCATCACCGCCCTCCATGTGACCCACGATGTTGAGGAAGCCCTCGACCTGGGAGACCGGCTGTTCATCATGAACAAGGGAAGGATAGTTGCCCGAGGAAGTCCCTCTGAGATACTGGCAAATCCGCCCGACGCCTGGTGCGTCAACTTTCTCGGTCTGGGACTCCTGCTTCCTCTCGCTGCGGGGAGGTCCGGAAATTCAGCCTCGCGCTTTGTCACAGCCTATGGAACATTCAGCCCTCCGGAAAAAAATTTCCTTACCTCCAGCGCCCTTGAGCGTGAGGATGTATTCTATTTCATACCACCCAAGGCTGCCACTCTATGCACCAAGGTCGAATTCGAAAATCACGAAGCCGAGGGAGGTAAAAACACGCTCTACGGCACTGTCGAGAGTGTTTCGGAACGGAATGGATCGTACCGTATCCGCCTCCGCCTGGCAGCGAGAAAAGGCGGCAACGATGTATTCGACGGCTTCTCGCCGGCCAAGGATTTGCCGGCGGATCTCGGCGGCACCATAGGAGAACCACCCTTTATAGAACTAGAAACGACCGAAAAACCCGGCTTGGTAGAAGGGGCTTTCGGATATCTGAAGATTCGCCCCGAGGGATGCGCCCTTCTGCCGGGGTACCAAACGCAGTCGCATCGGGGGTAATACCCCCTCAACTCTCCCCTAGTATATGCGCGATGGCAGCGGCTGAAGCCGCCGCATCCTCCCCCTTTTTCCAGGCGTAGCGATGCAGCGATGCCGATTCGTATAAGGCCCGCCGCTGTGTATAGAGTTCGGCGGCCCTATTCCGGTACCCTGGTTCAGCCAGCAGCGGACGCGCCGCCCGTTCCAGTTCCAGGCGTTCGAGCAGCTCATCCAAAGGCACGTCGATCCACACCGAGACAAAGTCTTTACAAAGCGCGTCTCTGTTCTTTTCAGAGAGAACGATTCCCCCGCCGCAGGAAAGAACACAGGGTTCGGCGCGCTGAGCCACTTCGGCCAGGGCTGCTTCCTCAAGCTCCCTAAAAACTCCCTCGCCCCTGTGCTCAAAAATCTTTCGGATTGTCGTCTTTTCTCGACTCTCTATCACTGTATCCAAATCTATGTACGAGAAGCCTAAGCCCCGGGCCAGCAAGGGACCTATGCTGCTCTTGCCGCAGCCCATAAAACCCAGAAGAGCGAGCTTCGCAGGCTTTTTGCCGGATAAAAGGATATTACGCGAGGATTTCACGGATCAGCCGCTCCCAATTGCCCGAAAGGATCTTCGCCACCGCCGCCGCGCCGTATCCCCGCCGCTCAAGGCCCTGAGCCAGAAGAGGAAATTCCGATGCGTCAGCAAGCACATGGAAGCCCTTGTCCGTATAGCCGTCGAAATCCGATCCTATACCCACCGCATCCTCTCCACCCACCTTAACCAAATAATCGATATGATCGAGAAAGGGTTCAAAGCAGCCAGAAGGAGGGTCTGCGGTAATAAAATCGGGCACGAAGACTGCTCCTACCACGCCGCCTGAATCGGCGATGCGCCGCACTTGCTCATCCAGAAGATTCCTCGGAAAGGGATTAAGGGCACGCGCATTGGAATGGGAGGCGATAAAAGGCCGTTTCGCCACCGCCGCGAGATCCCAGAAAGCCTGGTCCGAAAGGTGAGAAGCGTCGACAATCATGCCCAGATTCTCCATAGCTTCCACCAATTCCAGCCCCAGGGGGCTGAGGCCATCCGTCCCCTCGGTCCTCACGCCCCTGCCGAAGGGGTTTCTGCGATTCCATGTGATGCCCAGGGCCCGCACACCTCGGTTGTAGAAATATCCCAGGTTGTCCAGGCTACCTTCCAGTGCCTCGGCTCCCTCTATGGAGAGCAATCCCGCTACGCTGTTGCCTCGATGGGCCTTGTCCAGGTCTGCCGCCCCGAGCAGAGGGAAGAGCCTTCCCTGGGATCCTTCGCAGAGCGCATCGAACTCGTCCAGAAGCCGGCACGCCTGAGCCTTGGCCCTTAAAAGCTCTGAATCCTCGACAAAAAGGGCAAAGAACTGGCAGGTCACTCCCCCTTCCAAAAGTTTAGGCAGATCGATGTAAGACTTTTCGTTTCGTTTGAAAAAATCCAGCCTTCCCTGGATTCCAGCTATCGCATTGGCGCCGATCACGCTCAACAAGGTGTCGCAGTGCGCGTCGATGACCGAATATTCCTTAAGCATCTTTGCCTTCCTTTATGCGCGCTATCTCGTCCCGCAGGGTCGCCGCTTCCTCGAATTCGAGGTTCTTGGCATGCTCCAGCATGCGCTGCTCCAAGGCCTTGACCAGGGATTTCCGCTGCTCGGGCACCAGAAGATTGTGGGTCTTTTTGAGCATGTTGAGCTCGTCCAGCGTGGAATCGATTCGCTCTTCCTTGTGCCGCTCCAGGATATCCTGAACGGATTTCTTTATCGTCGTCGGCGTAATGCCGTGTTCCTTGTTATAGGCAAGCTGGACAGCCCTTCTGCGGTCGGTCTCCTCTAAAGCGGTCTTCATGGCATCGCTCTCACGATCGGCGTACATGACAACCAGTCCCGCGGCATTGCGCGCCGCCCTGCCTATGATCTGTATCAGGCTTGTCGCTGAGCGAAGAAACCCAATCTTGTCAGCGTCCAAGATGGCGATGAAGGACACCTCGGGCAGGTCAATGCCTTCCCTGAGCAGGTTGATGCCCACCAACACGTCGAACTGGCCGGACCTCAGCTGGGTGAGAATCTCGACCCGCTCTATGGTCTCCACCTCGGAGTGTATATAGCGCACCTTCAAGCCCAAGCCCGCCAGGTATTCGCTTAGTTCCTCGGCCATCTTCTTGGTCAGCGTTATGATGAGGCTCCGCTCACCCCGCTGAGCCCGTTCACGCACCCTGGCATAGATGTCCTCCATCTGCCCCTCGGTGGGCCGCACCAGAATTTCGGGATCCACGAGGCCTGTGGGCCTGATCAGCTGTTCGGCTACCACCGATGAGCGACCTAGCTCGACCTTCCCCGGGGTGGCTGACACATAGATAGTCGTACCCACCATGGACTCGAATTCCTCGATAGTGAGGGGTCGGTTGTCCAAAGCGCAGGGCAAGCGGAAGCCGTAGTCCACCAAGGAGGTCTTGCGACTGCGGTCACCGGCGTACATAGCGCCTATCTGGGATAGGGTCACGTGGGATTCGTCGATAAAGGTCACAAAATCCTTGGGGAAGTAGTCGATCAGGACTCCCGGTCTTTCCCCGGGTTTTCTTCCCGCCAGGGGGGAGGAATAATTCTCTATGCCCGAGCAGTAGCCCATCTCCTGGAGCATCTCGATGTCATATTCGGTCCTGGATTTGATCCGCTGGGCTTCCAGTAGTTTGTTCTGGGAAATAAAGCGCTCGTACTGCACCTGGAGTTCAGTCTTTATCCTGTCCACCGCCCGGTGGACCATGTCCTCGGGCATGACAAAGTGCTTGGCAGGGTATACCACAGCCTCTTCCAGATCGTCGCCGGCAATGCCGGTAAGCGGATCGAACTTCCGTATCCGTTCCACTGTGTCGAAATCCAGCTCAATTCTGTACGCTTCCTCGGCGTAGGCGGGGTATATCTCGATGGTATCCCCGCGTACCCTGAAGCGGCCGCGCTCCAGGACGGCGTCATTGCGCTCGTACTGGAGGGCGATCAGGTTGCGTTTGAGGGTATCCAGGTCCGCGCTCTTGCCCTTGTCCAGGTAGACCCTCATGTCCCTGTACAGGTCAGGAGAGCCGAGGCCGTAGATGCAGGAAACCGTCGCCACGATGACGACGTCCCGGCGCTCCATGAGGGCTGCGGTGGCCGAGAGCCGCATCCGGTCAATCTCATCGTTGATACTCGAGTCCTTTTCGATATAGAGATCCTTGGAAGGCACGTAGGCTTCGGGCTGGTAGTAATCGTAGTAGGAAACGAAATACTCCACGGCGTTTTCCGGGAAAAACCCCTTGAACTCCCGGTAGAGCTGGGCCGAGAGCGTCTTGTTGTGGGAGATGATAAGGGCGGGTTTCTGGAGCCCCTCAATAACCTTGGCCATGGTAAAGGTTTTTCCCGAACCCGTGACCCCCTTGAGGGTCAGGAACCTAGTGCCCTCTCGGGCTCCCTTCACAAGGCTTTCCACAGCCCTGCCCTGATCCCCCGACAGATCGAAGGGGGCTACAACCTTGAATGCTTTCATACCTGCCTTTTTTGCTCTCCGCCTATACCTGAGAGCCCGACGATCCGCGGCGCCTGGTGCGCCATCCTCGCTCAGCGCTCCTGACTCTGTTCCGAAAGCTGCACCGAGACCTTCATTTTCTTTGTTCCGCGATAGAACTCCAGTTCGACGATCTCCCCTGGCTTGTTGTCTTCCAGGGCCGTATAGAGTTCGGCAATGCTTCCCACAGCCTGGCCGTCAACGCTGACGATGATATCTCCTCCTACCCTGAAGGTGGACTGACCATAGCGCACTGCCTGATTTCCGCCGCGCAACCCGGCCTCGGCCGCGTTGCTGCCCTCACGCAGCACCGAGATGAGAAGACCTTTTTCCACGGGCGAAGCCTGGCCACTCTGGGCGAGATAATTGACCAGGGCGGGGAAAAGCTGAATAGCTTCCATATCAATCCAGCCTCGGCGTACCCGGCCTTCTTTGATGAGTTCGGGCACGATGCGTACCGCGGTATCCACGGGGATCGCGAAGCCGATTCCCACCGAACCGCCCGAAGTGGAGTAAATCATCGTATTGATGCCGATCATCTGTCCTTGGGCATTGAACAAGGGTCCTCCGGAATTGCCCGGGTTTATGGATGCGTCGGTTTGTATCATGTTCTGGAGCACCGTCCTCGAGTCTTTCTGGATCGGCCGCCCAAGGCCAGAGATGATGCCCTGGGTGAGTGTACGCTCGAGGCCGAAGGGATTTCCGATGGCCAGTACCTTCTGGCCAACCTTAAGTCCCTTGGACGAGCCCAGGGTGATTGGCTTGAGATCCAAGCCAGTACCGGGCTCGAACTTGATGACCGCCAGGTCGTTTTGCGGATCGGTCCCCACCACGTCTGCTTCGTACTGGCTTCCGTCTGCGAGGTTTACGAAGAGCTTATACGCCCCTTCGATGACATGATAATTGGTGAGCACATAGCCTCTTGCGTCGATGATCGAGCCTGAGCCAGAACCGCCACTCTCGGGAACCGGCTCGAGAAACCAGTTTATGTTGACCACCTCGGTGGTGATGTTTACCACCGATTCGTTGTAGCGCTCATAAACACTGATGCTCTCCCGCTCATCGAGGCTGTAGGCCTGGCCAACAGCTGCGGGCAGCCCTAGCTGGACGCTCTGGATCGCCGCTCCATCACCGAAGCTTCCGGCAGCGGCACCGTCGGCGGGCGCAAAATTGTGTTCGGCGTCGTCGGCTGATGATTGAAGCCTGGCCTGGCCTTCGAGAGCAGTGTCTGCGGCGCTCTGGGCTGTCCTAGGCCTGAACGCGAAATACCCCAAAGCAAAGGCGATTGCCGCGGCGAGAACTCCTATGGACGCGATCGACACAGCAAACTGACGGCGGGAATACAGTTTCATGCTTCACCTCCGAAGCGGCAGTTCAGGAAAAACGAATGGCTCCGGCGGCTTTTTCCTCGGCCCGGGCCAGCATGAAAATATAATCGGAAAGCCTGTTCACCAGGCGCAAAAGGTCGGAGGATAGGGGTTCCTGACGGGACAAGGCCACAATGCGGCGCTCGGCCCTGCGCAGGACAGTCCTGGCCATATCTAATGCCGCCGAGCCTTGGGTCATGCCGGGAAGCACGAAGCCGGTGAGCAGGATTCTTTCCTCCAGGGACTGGATCTTGGCCGCGATCGTTTCCTCGTCCGAAGGCCTGATCGGCCGATCAAAGGGTTTGCCCTTGGACGCTAGCTCGCCTGCGATACGGAAGCAGAGCCGCTGGAGATCCTCTATGGCGTAGAGCACCTCGTCCTGCATACAGAGGTGCCTGGCCATCCCTAGGCTCGAGGAAAATTCATCGATTGTCCCGTACGCTTCAACCCTCAGATCGTCCTTTCCCACCCGCTCTTCGGACCAAAGTCCTGTCTCCCCCTGGTCTCCGGTTCTTGTGACTATGCTCATGTAAATTAATGTACTGCCCAGACTCTGGAGTATCAAGGACAGTAACGCGCTTTACGCCCTGTTCCTGCATACCCCGACGTTGACACTCCAGGCCTATCGTGGTACCGTAGCTCCCGATATTATCCTTTGTTTTACCATAAAAGGAAGACTATGGCATCGTCACGCACTACCCCCGACTCCGGAGCCGCGAACAAGACCGAACAGAAAAACGCGCCGAAACGCGGCATTAAAAACCCCTTCGTCTACGCCGGTACAATCGTTATTCTCATCATCACCATCATCGCTTTTGTCTTTATCCCCTCCATCGGAGGCATCGGGGCCTCGGGCTCCAAGCTCAGTTTCGGAAGCTGGGACGGCAAGCCTATCAGTTACGAGGCCGGGTCTTACTTTGCCACCCAGGTAGCCCAGATCAACGACTACCTGAGACAGCAGGGCATGAGTGAGGACAATTTCCAGCTCTACGCCTACCAGGTATGGAACCTTGCCTTCCAGAGCGCGGCGGTCAGGACTGCCATCCTCGATACGGTAAAGTCTTCGGGCTTCAGGGTGACCGAGGCCGGAATCGACGAAGCGATAGCGGCGGATGAGAATTTTCAAGAGAACGGCGTCTTTTCCATTGAAAAATACAAAGCCCTGCCCAAGTCCGAGCAACTTGCCCTGCGCAAAAGCACCGAAGAGGATCTCTACATCCGGCGCTTTTACGAAGACCTGTACAGCTCTGCGCCCAGCACCGGCGAAATCGAATTTGTCGCCTCCATGATCAAGCCCCAGCGCTCCATCACGTACGCGAGCCTTTCGCTGGACGAGTACCCCAGGGAAGAAATCGCCGCCTGGGGTAGCCAGAACGCCGATCTGTTCAGGACCCTGGCGCTTTCTCGCATAACCCTCACCAGCTCGGAGTCCGATGCCAAGAAGGTGCTCCAGCAGGTAAGCGAGAATAAACTCTCCTTCGAAGACGCCGCCAAGAGCCATTCCCAGGACTCCTATGCCGACTCAGGCGGGGATGCCGGCAACGTTTTTTATTATTCCTTCGAAGAAGGCTTCCTCAACGCCGCTGATGCTGAAGAGGTCGCGGCCCTGGCCAAGGGTGAACTCTCCAAGGTTTACAAGGTCGCCGACAAGGCCTGGGCCTTTTTCAGGGTGAACGAAGCGATTTCCGAGGCGGATTTTAGTGCCGAAGCCACCCTGGACGAGGTGGAAGCCTATATATTCGAAAAAGAGCGGGGAACCCTGGAGAGCTGGGCTATCGCCAAGGCTACAAATCTTCTGTCCACCGCAGCCACCGGCGGCTTCGAAAACAGCGCGAAAAAGGCTGGACTCGAGGTCAAGCAGGCTGGCCCCTTCATTCTCAATCTGGGCAATCCTACCTTCTACGCCTACAATCAACAGATTCCCCTGCTGCAGACACCGTCCAGCAGTCAGGATTTTGTAATCCAATCGGCGGAGCGGGACGAGGGTTTCATGAGCGAGCTCTTTACCCGTAAAAAGGGAGAGTTCTCCAGGCCCTTGGTGGTGGGCGATGCTGTCCTGGTCTTCCAGGTTGCCGACGACGGCGAAGCTTCCGATGACGACAGCACGATGGTCCAGTTCATGTATCCCTACTTCTATCAGGAATCCCTTGACAGCAATGCCAGAACAGCCTTCCTGAAGAGCCCGAAGTTCAAGGACGAGTTTTCATCCACCTTCTTCAAGGTTTTCCAGACCAACGAAACTGCCAGCGCGGAAAACTGAACTCT
>JAEZSM010000211.1 GCA_023421875.1 Spirochaetota bacterium
CGGCCCGCCGGTATTGTCATCGACCCCAGTAATCGCTACCATCTGCCCGATGGAACTTTTGGATTCGAGCGATAAAAGCCTAAAAGCGGCAGGCCGGGCTATCGCCCAGGGAAAGCTTGTGGTGATCCCCACCGAGACTGTATACGGGCTCGGCGCCGACGCCTTCAATCCCGACGCGGTCGCCCGGGTTTTCGAAGCAAAACGCCGCCCAAGCTTTGATCCGCTCATCGTTCATATCGCTTCGCTGGATCAGATCGAGCGATTAGCCTCGGAATTTACGCCGAAGGCAAGACTTTTGGCAGAAAAGCTCTGGCCTGGGCCCCTCACTATGGTGCTGCCCAAGCGTCCCCAGGTCCCCGGTATTGTCACCTCAGGTCTCGATACAGTTGCGCTGCGCTTTCCGTCCCATGTCCTGGCGCGAAAGATCATTGAGTATTCCGGTACTGTCGTTGCAGCTCCCAGCGCGAATCCCTTCGGCTATGTATCGCCCACTACCGCCGACCATGTAGTAAGGAGCCTCGGCGACAGGGTTGATTTTATAGTCGACGGCGGAGCTTGCGACGTGGGCGTTGAATCCAGCGTCCTGGACATGACAGGAGCGGTTCCCCGGCTGCTGCGTCCCGGCGGCATGCCCTTGGAGCGTATCCAGGAACTTATCGGGGATGTGCTGCTTTCAGTCAGCCCCGAAGGAAAGGTAGCAAGCCCGGGGCAATTGCCCAGTCATTACGCTCCCCATGCGGAACTCTATCTTATGGACAGAAACCAGCTCTGCTCGGTCCTCGACTCTATACAGAACCCTTCGGAGGCGGCGCTGGTCGTCTTCGACACCCAAGCCATGGGCGAGCTGCGGGGCATCGAATCATTCGGAAAAGTCGCTGTCCTCTCCGACAAGGGCGATATGCGCCAAGCGGCTGCGCGGCTCTTCGCGCTCTTAAACGAACTGGATGCCGAAGGCGTTCGAACAATCTACGCCGAGCGGGTTCCCGACCAGGGCTTGGGCAGGGCTATCAACGACAGACTCGCCCGAGCTTCATTCAAAGCGCGGCAGCGCTAAGATTGACAAAGCCCCAGCCCCGAATGAGAATAACCTGAAATGTACGAAACACGCATCATAGCCACCTCCCTGCTCTTCACCTTCTGCGTGACCATAGTGTTTCTCTGCATTTTAGCCTTGCGTAAACGGGCTTCGGCCGGTCTTTCGGCGGTTTACCTAGCCATGTGCGGTCTCTGCGCGGCAATCTACAATTTCGGCTACGCGATGGAGATCAACGCTTCGACCCAGGCAGCTCTATTCTTCTGGGTCCGTTTTCAGCATATTGGCATTCAATTCATCGTTCCTTTCTGGCTGCTCTTCTCTTTGCATATCACCGAGAAGAATCGGCGTATCAGCGCCTGGGTTGTGGGACTATTCTTTCTAATTCCCACGGGGGCGTTTTTTGCCTCGCAAACCCTGGGAGGCCTCAATCTGATACATCAAAACGCCCGCATGGCCTCCGGAGAAGCCTTGTCCTCCTTTGTCTACGACCGGACCTGGCCTCTGTTTTCTATAACGCTCATGCAAAGCGCCTATTTAGCTGTGAGCCTTGGTCTTTTCATCAATGCCCTGGTCCGCGGCAAGCCCTTCCCGAGAATTCAGGCGATAATTTACGTTATAGGCTGTACTGTTCCCTGGATTTCCAGCCTGGCCTACAATTTTGGCTTTTCGCCGTATAACATAGATCTTTCGCCCTTTGCCCTGGGCTTGAGCATCGCCCTTTTCGTGGCAGGATTTTTAAAGATCGGCATTCTGGATATTAGTCCCTTGGCTCGGGATCTGATCTTCGAGGGCATGAAGGACGGTGTTCTGGTGATGGATGCACAGGGGCGTCTGACCGACATGAACCGGGCTGTGCAATCCGTGTTTCCCGGCATCGATACTAAAGAGCCCTTGGCCGAAGCCTGGATCATAAAAAAAAGCCCGCCCGAGCTGTTGCGGATCTTAAGCTGTCCACACCCGGCGGAAATGGAATACCAGCCTGTATCAGGGCCGATTTCACCCATATTCCATGTCACGTCTACGCCCCTGGAAGACAAGTCAGGAAAGGTGTTGGGCAAGCTAGTCAATTTTCACGATGTCTCAGACTTGAAGGAATTGCAGCGAAACTTTGAGTTCTTAGCCTCCCACGATGTGCTCACCGGCCTGCATAATCGCCGGTATCTCAACGAGGTGCTAGCCAAGGAAATTGAAAAGGCCAATAAGGTTCGCGGGGCCTTGTCTCTGTTCCTCCTGGATTTGGATCATTTCAAGCGGGTAAACGATCTTTACGGCCACGAGGCGGGGGATAAGATTCTGGAAGCCGTGGGAGCCATCTGCGCCCACCAGGCGAAAGGCTCCTATATCGTCGGTCGTTTCGGCGGCGAAGAAATCCTAATGATTCTTCCCGGAGCGTCGCTCGTTGAGGCCTTCGAAGTGGCGGAAAGAACGCGAAAATCCATAGAAGGGCTCAGACTGCGTTATGAAGGCCTGGACATCAGAATAACCGCCAGCTTCGGCGTTGCGGGGTTGAAGCCGGGCTGCGACACGCTCAAAGAGCTGCTCATCGCCGCCGACAGGGCTTTATATAAGGCCAAGGACGTAGGCAGAAACGCCACTATATTGTATTGAAAGAAATTACTGAGTAATCCCGTGCAGGGGTACTATCGTGGTGGATGACGCTGATTCCGGCACTGATTTTTCTGTCGCCCGGGCCGGCGGAAGCTCGGGTTCTTCCATGGCAGAAAGCTGGAGGGGCTTGGCCTCCACCAGATAATCGAGCATAGATACTGCCTCGATGGCATAGTGAATTTTCCCGTAGGCGAGGCTGGCCTGGATAATATTCTTGGCGTACTGTCGCGGCTGGGTCAGGTGCAGGGCTTCCAGGAGGATATCGTCGGGCAGTTCACCAAATTCTTTGGTCCAGGTTGTCATGCGTCCGGGGCCAGCGTTGTAGGCGAACATGGCCCGCATAGGCTTGTTGCCGAAGCGATTGAGCATATAGGAGTAATAGGTCATTCCAATCGTGACATTGTCCTGCGGATCGGTAAGAGAGTAGCTGTCCATTTTTAGGCCACGGGCGGTTTCGGCGGCGGTGGCGGGCATGAGCTGGGCAAGGCCGACGGCTCCGGCGTAGGAAACGACCTTTGGGTCGAAGACGCTTTCGGAACGTAATATGCCGTAGGACAGGGCTTCGGGAATTCCGGGAATGGCTGCTCCCGCAGCGACAATATCGTTCCAGGCCTTGGGATACATCAGGCCGTAGAGCTCTGGGTATTGCCGACCCGCTCCCCGATAGATGGCGTCCCTGGCAAGGCGGAGCGCGGCGTTGTGCTGGCCTTCGGCGGCAAACTCGAAGGCTAGGCTCGCTAGCAGGGAGCTGTCCAGGCTGCCCAGGTAGCGTAAGGCCACCGCCGATGCCATTTCGTCCAGTTCGTAGGCAAGATAATTGCGGATGAGCGAAAGAGCGTTCTGAA
>JAEZSM010000252.1 GCA_023421875.1 Spirochaetota bacterium
GTGCTCGAAATCGCCCCGGTGAGTCTTTTTCTGCAAGAGGCGCATGGCGGGGCTTTCGACATAGAAGACGCCCATGGTATCCCCCCGGGCGAGAAGCTCCACCGTGGCTTTGTCGTCGATAGGGTGCCAGCTGTCCCTGTCCAACACGATTCCCTGCTCGCGAAGCGACTGTACCGCATCGCGCACCACCGCCAGGGAGCGATTACCCAGAAGATCAATCTTAACCAGCCCCGCCTGTTCGGCACCCTCCTTGTCCCAAGCCAGCACTCTGATGCCGGTGCCTGTTTCCTCGATGGGAGCGTAGACGGCGATCTCGTCGGGAACAATGACGATACCCCCCGAATGGGCGCCCAGGTGCCTAGGCAGATCCACAAGATCCCGGGATAGGATCAGGATGCGTTGCCAGACTTCATCGGTATTTTGGAGGGCCTTGTCCTTGTCCACACGAAGCGAGCGCTCAAACGCCGAAATTTCCCCGTCGGGCATGCCGAAGGCCCGGGCGGTCTCCCGCAGGGCCGACTTGCTTCTGAAGCAATTGTGGTTGGCCACCCGGGCTACCCGCTCCGGACCATAGGCCTTTACTACGGCATCCAGGATCTCGTCCCGCTCGTCCCAGGCGAAATCGATGTCGATGTCAGGCGGATCTTTTCGACCCGGGTTGAGAAAGCGGTCGAAATAGAGATTGTGCCGCAGGGGATCGACCTCGGTGATGCCTAGGCAATACGACACGATGCTGGCGGCGGCACTGCCCCGGCCGCAGACTCGGGAAGCCCGGCGCACGATATCCCGGACAATAAGAAAATAATCGCAAAAGCCCTTGGCCGTGATAAGGGACATTTCGTAGGCTATGCGCTCCGCCACGGCTCCGTCGCAGTAGCCATAGCGCCGCAGGGCTCCCTGGCGCACCAAGGCGTCCAGGAACTCGGCCGAATCGGGGGGCGGGCTGCTTATAACTGCCGATGATTCAGTCTTGAACGCCTTGGGAATGCCGGTGGGTGCCGGCGGATAAACCTCGGGCACCACAGAGCTGCCGGTGGCTACCGGCGGAGAAGCCCCGGACAAAAGATCGCCCTGGTAAGAGGGGAAATGAACGCCTCCGAAGGGGTCCCCTAAGGCGCCGCTGGCGATATGCCTATTATTGGCCCTTGCCTGGGCAAGCCAGGGGAGGAGAGCCGGCGGCGAGCACCAAGCGGCCGAAGCGCAATGATAAAGGCTTTCGGCTGCTTGTCGCCCTCCCAACGTCTCACCAAGGCCGAGCGCTTCTTCCGACCAAAGCGCGGTCTCCGGATCGAGTTCCTCCTCCCTCACATCCCAGTATCCGGCCTTTTTGCCTATGGCTAGAAGCAGGCGCTGGACTTGGCGATGGGAAGGCTCCAAAAAACGGATTTCCGGGCTGGCTACGGGAGGAATGCCTGAAGCGGCCAAGGCGGCCCAGCGGGCCTTATTGCAGGGCGTGACAAGGCAGTAAAGCCAGGGGGCTTTGAGACGCCTGAGCGCAGCCATGTCGTCGCTGAGGACAAAAAGGTCCTGAGCGTATTCGCCTTTGAATTCCCGCAGGGTATCGATTATGTCTGCGGGGTCGCTCTTGGTCTCGCCTTTAGCTTTGTCCCGACGATTGGCGATGGCACCCGATACGGCCACGCTGAAACCAGGATTGGCCATGGCGGTGAGGGTTTTAGTGAGAAAGGAAAAACCTCTGCCGGTACGTGCGATGAGGATGAGCCTGCCTGAGTCATCGGCAAATTCCACCCCCGTGATCGGGCTGATTTCCGCCTTACGGCAGGCTTCCACAAAGCTGGGCAACCCATGCATTCCGTTGCGGTCCGTCAGGGCCAGGTGCGAAAGCCCCGCTTTTTTGGCAGCATCGACAAGGTCCTTAGGCCTGGGCACCCCTCGCAAGAAGGAGTAGCAGGACTGAACCACTAGTGGCACGAGGGAGGCCGGAACGAGACCTTTTTTCGAAAAGGGATTGCCGCTGGGCAAAACGGAGCCGCCTGATACCAGCGCAGGCATGTCAGGCCCCTGCCCGCAGGCCCTGGCCAAGGGAGAGCAGGGCGCAGGGCACAATGGAGGCAAGACCGTGCCGGGAATGTACGCGATCCAGGGCGCCCTGAAGCCGCTCGACTTTGGCGTCCCGGGGATCGAAGAGGTCGAGTTCCGGGCCCGCCGCGCCGAATTCCGACAGCCTGAGCGTAACCTGCCTGACCCGCACTCGCCGGACAAACGCGCGGCGGGCCGCCTCGCAGGCCGCCAGGGCCAGTTCGTCGTCCCTGTACATTGCCCGGGGCATTCGTAGGGCGGCAAAACCCTCCTTGCCGTCGGTAAAATCCAGCCTTACCCCCACCCTTCGCGCGCCCATTCCCTGCCTTCTCGCCTCAAAGCCAAGGGCCGCAGTAAGACGAACAACGGTAAGACGAAGAAATTCCGGCTCGGCACTATCGGGTTCCAATACAGCCGACTCTTCCAGACAGCGCCGCTCGGGGGCTTGGGGGTTCACCGGCGAATCGTCCACTCCCCGGGCGCGAATCACCAAATCCGGACCCCGAGGGCCTATGGCCCTCGCCTCAAAGGGCCTTAAGTCCGCAAGGGCGCCTATAATCTCGATCTCCAGAAGACTGAGCCTGTCCTTGAGCACCGGACCGATGCCGGGCAAAAGCTCCACGGGCTGGAGCCGTACCAGCTGTGTTTCCTCGTGAGGCGCCAGGGCGACAAAGCCGCCGGGCCTAAAAACCCTGGTGGCAACCTTGGTGGAGGTCTTGGTGGATGCCAGGGCAATAGTGGGTGAAATTCCCTGTCTGACGATGATTTCCCGGCGCAGACGCATGGACGCGTCCTGGGGCGGCCCACTCATCCTTCCGGTACCCGCGAGATCCAAAAAAAGGTGGCCCCGCCCGCATTTTTCCACCAGAGGAGTGATCCCCAGAGCCATCTTCCACATCAGCTCGTCAACCTCGGCACAGCGGCGCAAATCGGGCTCCACCACTATTAGGCCGGGCAGGCTTTGCTGGGCTAGAGACAAAAGCATGCCTCGACGGATACCTTCCCGATGGGCGGGGGGCGAGAGATCCAGCACCACAGCCCTGGAAAGCCCCTGGTTTGCCACCACAAAGGGACGTCGGCGCAGCGATGTATCCTTGAGTTCCGCAATGGCCGCCATGAGTCCGACGGCGTTGATATGAAGAATGGTGCCGGCCATCTAGCCTCCCCCGCCCTGGAAAATAATCCTGAGCGTCTGGGCTTGAAGGGCCAAGGCCTCGATTCTGGGGATCCAGGAGGCAATTCGCGCTTCCAGTTCCCCAGGCGTTGCCCTGTCAGGGCTGAAGCCATGGAATTTGAGATAGACCAGGGATGAGGTGGCCATGTCGAATTGGGGGGGAGCGCTGCCGGCGACATCGCCCCTGCCATCCCTGAGTGAAGGGAAATCCATGAGGCAAAGCCCAATATTCTTTTCCCTCAACGCCTCGATAACCCGCAGGGAGTACCATCCAGGGTTGAAAAACGCAATTGCCAGAGGTAGTCCCGCCAGATCCCTGACAAGCCTGTCCA
>JAEZSM010000001.1 GCA_023421875.1 Spirochaetota bacterium
TCCCTGCCCTGTTCGAGGCACAGTATTCGTATCTCCGAGTCCTTGATCCTCAAAAGAGAGGCTAATCCTTCATTCGTGCTGCTAAACTCCATCTCAAGCCCTCCCCAGCCGCGCTCGGGCGGCACGCTTTAACTCATCCATTCCAGGAGATTCCAGATTCACCAGCCCCTGTGTAACAAGATGCTTGAGGGATGGAAGAACGATGCTATCGGGAAGGCTGAGGATGATCTGGGAAAAATCCTTGTGAGTCACGTCGGATATCGTCTTGAGCAGCTCCCGGGACTCACCCTGGGGCTCCTTTCGCTCTGCAGGGTATCCCGAGCCCCATTCGCCGGAAAAAAGCCTATCGAAGATAAACTGGATATTGAGCTCACCAGCCCAACCGTAGCCCTGGTTGAGGGCGAGGGACACGCAGTTGCCGCTGTTGATCCGGGCGAAGAGCAGGGCATCCAGCGGCGATAGAAGGTGGCCGCAGAACATGCCCGGATATTGCATCACCGAATTGAGATAGCCCTGGCCGGTGCCGCAGCCTCCTACCACAAGGTCGACGATATCCAGATGAATCAGAAGCGCGGACATGAAGCCCGTGTGGGTGTAAAGCAGTTGTGGCTCCTGGTTCTTGCTCTTCATGCCCGCATTGATAATTGAAAGACCGCGGCCTTCCAGCCCCGCCATTATGGCAGGGTTCTTGTCCGCGGCGCTGACTTCGTTTATTACCGCTACTCGCATTGCTGCCTCCTTACGTACTCTGTTTGCCACGCATCGTCGGCTACTACTGCTGCTGATGCGCGCCGATCCGATTGTCTGAAACTGCGGCCCCGCAGCGCTCTCTCAAAGCCCTATCCGATGGTGTTCCTTCTGCACTTCCTCGCACCAAGGCCCGACATTCCAGTTACCGAAAACTCCCAGCCCGCCCAGTTCGTCGTCGCCTAAGTAGACAGGCAGGGATATCACGGAGAGGCCGTCGTAGGCATAGGCCTGCTCCAGGGCCTTGGTGAAGGAAACCGAATCGTAGCCGCCGAAGACGGCGTTCACGCCCTTAACCGACCTGGCCAGGGCGACATAATCGATCTGCACCGTATCGTTCGTCCGGTAGGCATTCTGGTACTGGGCCTTCTGGAGCCCGGCGATGGCCGCCATGCTCCTGTTGTCAAAAATGATAAGGCAGCCCCGCGCCCCATGCTCCACCCCATCGAAGAGGATCTGGGGCGTCATGGTAAAGCTGCCGTCGCCAGAGAAGGCGAAGGTGTAGACAGGCCGATCCGCGAGAGCCGTGCTAAGAAGGGCGCTGGCGGCCAAGCCCATGTAGGATGCTCCCGTGTCGGAAAAGGTAAGGCCGTAGGCTTCGTCCTCCACCACCTGGAACCCGTTAGCCTGGACATCCCCTGCGTCAAAGTAGCGCGCGGCACCCTTTTCGAGGGCGAAGCGGTAGGCGATTTCTATGGCCGCGGGCTGGGTGAGGACTTCCCTCCCCCACACCGGATCGAAGAGCGTCGGACGCGTAAAACGCCGTTTCTTGAACTCCTGCCACTCGACTTTCTTGGCCATATTTGTCTTTAGCCAGGACGAAACCCCGGTTTTAGGCGAAAAGCCTGCTTCCTTAAGCTGATCGATCCAGGCGCGCAGGTTCTGTTTCGCGTCACCTACAAAGGCCACCGCGCGGTTATAATGCCCCGCATCTACTGCCCTGGTATTGAAGTTGATTACAGCCTTCGCCTTTTTCCATGCCGTGCCAGAACAGTCCCACTGGCAGACGGCCCTGGCGCCTATCACTATCGCCAAGTCGGCTTCGTTCATGGCGAAATTCCCGCAGATGCTTCCCTTGGAGCCACCCACAGCCATGCAACGTCGGGCGGAATAAGGAACCACCCCGCTCATCTTGGCCCCAGGGACAATAACCGCGTCCAGCAATTCTGCCAGTTCCAGAATCTCGGGGCCGCAGGATGCCGCTCCTCCGCCTAGTTTTATGGTGATGGCCTTGGCTGACCGAGCCAGATCAGTAGCCCGGGCAAATACGTTTCGATCCAGGCATGCAGCCTGGGTAAAACTTGGAGCCTCGGGGAGCTCCAGAAGATTGCAGGCTTTCATGACCGCCGCCTGGGTATTCATGGGTAGAAGTAGGAAGAAGGGCCCCGGAAACTCGGGATTAAAAACCGTCGCCGCGCCCAGCCTGAGGGCGGTAAACAGCGAATCGGGTGTGTGGAGCTGGTAGCCCGAGCCCATGGTGTTCACCAGGGACAAAAAGCTTCCCTGGCGCGAAACGGGAATCTGCTGCATGTTAGGGCCTTCATCGTGGGTGGTTTCGTCCCCATATATATGGTAAACACCAATCCCGTTGGATGCCGATGCGAGGGACCCGGCAAATGCGTGAAGAGCACCAGGACCAATGGAGGTCACCACCGCCGCTGTCTCTTTGTAATGCCATTTAAGCATAGTGGCACAGTGGGCAGCCTCGGTTTCATTCCGGAGGTTCCACATCTTCAGCAGTCCCGCGGCCTCGTAGACGGAAAGCACTTCACCCAGGGCCGTGCTTCCATGGCCGAAAACACCCAGGAATTTTCGCACCCCCTGGTTTAATAGCCCGATAACCAGAGCCTCGACCATCGAGACCGCCTCGAACTGGGACAAGTCCCCTTTTTCCACCGCGGCGCGGAGGCCGCCGTTTTTAGCTATCGCCCGAGCGCGGGTTTCCATATCCTTTATTTCTACATTCATCGTACTGCTACCCCTCGATAAGCGCCTTGCATAAACCGCAGGGCGATAGCCACGGCCAAGGCAAAAGCCTTGATCAAGATTGCGGGCAATGGCCTTATATTGGCTATTGTACAAGTGCATTTATTATTAGTCAACAAAAATGAAGAAATTATTTGACATATAAGCAATCGGATTGTACAATCAACAACCAGTAAGGAATTATCTAATTTCCGTTTCTTGCACGAAAGACCGCTTGGGCGGCCTAAAACTTTAGGAGGTAATCAAATGAAGGGGAAGAAGCTTGTCTTGATTGCGGCCGCGCTGCTGCTTACCGTTTCCACGCTCTTTGCTGCGCCGCCTCTCATCGCCTTCAGCGTCTCCACCACCAGCAATCCGTTCTACGCAACCATGGCCCAGGGTGTAAAAGACGAGGCAAAGGCACTAGGCTTCGATGTGATCGTTCTGGATGCCCAGAACAAGATCGAGAAGCAGGTGGCCGACGTAGAGGACGCCCTCACCAAGAACATCAAAGTTCTTCTTATCAACGGCGTGGATGACGGAGCCATACCCCTGGCCCAGAAAGCCCTGGCCAAGGGAATTCAAGTCATGGCCCTCCAGCGAAATCTCAACCCCGGCAACATGACAGCCTTTATCGGCACCAACAACGTAGTCCTGGGCGAGCAGCTCATCCATTGGTATGCCGGCACCCTGGGCGGCAAGGTTTCCAAGGTCCTCATTCTCACCGGAACTCCCGGAGCCGCCTCCTCCGAAGACAGGATCAAGGGCATCAACGCCACGCTTGCCAAGTACCCCAACATCCAGGTGCTCGCTTCCCAGACCGGTTACTACGACAGGGCCAAATCCCTGCCGGTGGCCGAGAACATGCTCCTCAGGTTCCCAGAAGCCGAAGCCATTCTCTGCCTCAACGACGAAATGGCCATGGGCGCCCTGGCTGCCGCCTCTTCCATGAATAAAAAGATCAAAATCACCGGCATGGACGCCAATCCCGACGCCCTCAAGGCAGTCGCCGAAGGCAAGCTCCACATGACCATCGCTCTTCCCCCCTATGATATCGGAAGAATCGGTGTCCAGTTTGCCAAGGATGTGCTGGATGGCAAGCAGGTTCAGGCCATGAAGATTATGGATGTCAGCTTTGTGACAGAGAAAAATGTCGGACAATTTAGAAAATAATACAAAAATTCCGGAAAACCTCGAGACCCTGCAAGGAGTCCCGAGGTTTTCCGGCCCAGGACCGCAGAACTCAATTCCATCAGACTCGGAGTTGTCAGACTCAACACCACCAGGTTCGGGGCTATCGGCTCCGGGCCTGTCGGTCCTGGGCATATCCAAGGGATTCCCCGGCGTCCAGGCTTTGGATGATGTTTCCTTTTCCATAAATAGAGGAGAGGTCCATGTCATCCTGGGCGAAAACGGCGCCGGCAAATCCACGCTCCTCAAGATTCTGAGCGGAGCCCTCCAGCCCGATTCGGGGCGTATTCTGCTAGACGGAAAAGAAATTTCACTCAAGACCCCAGGGGTGGCTTCTCAGGCAGGAATAACTGCGATCTATCAGGAACTCAGCCTAGTGCCCTGGCTCTCGGTGGCGCACAACCTCTTTTTGGGCAGGGAAAGTTTGATCGGCCGATTCCTTATGTCCAAGAAGAAACTCAAGGCAAGAGCGGATGAGGTATTTGCCGCCCTCGGCCTCAATCTCGATTCAGGAGCCCTGACAGGGGATCTGGGCATGGCGGAGCAGCAGCTGGTGGAGATATCCCGGGCTTTTTCCCGCAACGCCCGTTTTATCCTGATGGACGAACCCACAGCCTCGCTCACCGAAACCGAAATTAATCTTCTGTTCGGCAAAATCGAAACGCTCAAGAAGGCCGGCGTGGGAATACTCTATATTTCCCACAGGCTGGAGGAGATATTCCGCATCGCCGACCGGGTGACCGTCATGCGGGATGGCAAGAGTGTATACAGCGGTCCAGCGGGAGAACTCTCGCTACCCGAACTCATCTCCAAAATGGTAGGCCGGCCCATTGGCAACCATTACCCCAAGGAAGCCTTCAGCCCCGGAGAGTTGCTTTTGGAAGCCAAGGATGGCGTTTCTGGCGAGGAAGGCCTTACCTTCTCGCTTCGACAGGGAGAGGTGGTGGGCCTGGCCGGACTCGTGGGCGCGGGACGTACCGAGTGGGC
>JAEZSM010000015.1 GCA_023421875.1 Spirochaetota bacterium
ATCCTCTTTGTGATCGTCTGTCTCTTGCTCATTTTCCTTGTCATCGTGCAGGATGAGGATTCCGATTCCATCGGCGGCATATTCTCCGGCGGATCCTCCAGCGCCTTCGGGTCCAGAGCCTCGAATATCGTCACCAGAATAACCTATGTTCTGGGTGCGCTCTTCTTCGTCACCGCCTTTACCATGGCGATCATCAACAAATCCTCTACCGGCAATATTGAAGCCCTCGCGACCCAGCAGAGCCAGGAGAGCGGCAGCGCCGAATGGTGGAAGGGCGAGGCTGCCCCTGAGGGAAGCACCCTCGAGCAGCAAGCTCCCGCCGATTCGACCACCCAGACGTCGAATTGACGCTGGAAGCGGCACACGCCCTTCTTTAGCATGTACCGATGCGCATTGCGGTCGTCGCGCTGAGCGAGAAAAAAAGCGAACAACTTACTAAAATTGCCCATGCTGTAGGCCGGGAATTTTCGGCCATGGGACAGCACTGCGATGTGATGACAGCCGGCGGCTCGGGACTTTCGGGTTACGATTTTCTGGTGTTCTGCTCGGATTCGGCGAGCGTTGCTACGGTCAAGAACAACAGGCTCAGCCAGCTCCTCGCCAGTTCAGGTATGCTCGTGGGCAAACGATCCATGGCGCTCCTCGTGGCCAAGGGTTTCTTCAGGAACAAAAAACTGGGACGGTATATGAGTTTGCTCGAGAAGGAAGGCCTGATATTGACCATGGCTGAACTGATCTCGAACGAGGCTGAGGCGGTGGCCGCGGCTCGCGGCGCCCCGCTCGTACGAGGCTGATGGACATGGAAAACTACTACGAAGTCCTGGGCGTTTCCCCTGACTCCAATCAAAGCACGATTAAGAGCGCCTTCAGGAAAAAGGCAAAAAAGTATCATCCCGACATGGAAGGTCCCGGTCCGGCCAAGGCAGCAGCCCAAGGAGCGGAATATCAGGGCCGTAAAAAACACGATTCAGCGCCCGTCGCCTCGGTGCGTGAATCGGCCATGCGCCTCATTCTCGAGGCCTACAGGATATTATCGGACGCTGAAAAGCGGAGGACTTACGACCGCAGCCTGAGGCGACAGCAACTCGAGCAGGGCGGATTCGACTACAGGATCTTCCTCAAGTCCAGGACCTTCGATCCCGAAAGCCAGGCAAAACTCATCATTTTCGATCTGCTTCACGACCTGGAGGACGAAGCTATTTTGGTCTACGAGCGATCAAAATCCTTCGGGGACTTTAGGCTGGAGCGCTGGATAGAGCGGGGCGAGGCCATGGACGCCGAGTACTGCCTGGCCGAAGAGTACGAAAAACGGGGTCGCTTGCTCAAAGCCTATGGTATTTACAAGCGCCTTATCGCCATGGAGCAGGAAAAAGCCTGGTTCCGGTACTATTTCGACGTTGTAGCCCTAAAATTCAGGACCCTGCTGCTTCAGAAAATGCCTGGCCGCATCGATGAGGACGACTACCTGGACAGGCTCGAAGAGGCTATCGGACTGGGTATAGGCCTGCGGGACTCAGCCCAGTTTTTGCGGAAAAAGGCCGAAGTTCACTTACGGAGAAAGGAGTGGGGACAGGCCAGGGATGCCCTGGACAGGGCGGAAAGCCTCGTTCCCAAGCTTCCTGGCCTGGGGGCGGTGAAAAAGCGGCTCGTCGAAGCAGGGTTTTAAGGTTTATCAGGATAGAGCCAATTTCAAAAGTCTGTTTACTTTTGCAATTGGCTTTGTAGTTTCGTCCATTTTTATGCTAAAAGCATAAAAATGGACGAAACGTACGCACCTTAAAGGTAGCTTTTGCAAAACTCGTCTGACTTTTGCAAAAGCCTCAGGATACTCGAGGCATTTTCGAGTGTTATTATGTTATTAAAGTGCTTGTCGTGCTATGATGAGCGGTAAACCTACTAGGAAAGAGAGCACACTACGATGATAAAACGCTTGCTGCCGCTGTTACTCCTTTTTGGACTGCTTCCGATGCTGGGCGCCCAGACGACCATAGACAAGACCGTCGCGACGATCAAGCTCGTCAAGACTGAGGCGATCTCCCAGCGCCAGCTTAAAAGCGATGTCGAAAACCTCCAGAAGGCTTCCGGTGCAACCTTTACCCTCGACCAGGTCAAGCAGGTCCTGGATGCGCGGATAAACAGCCTTCTCTTTGTGCAGTACTGCGAGAGGGAAAAGATCTCCGTTCCCGATTCAGAGGTCAACAAGGCTGTAGCGCAGATGAAGGTATCCCTCGGACCAGCAGCCACCGACGCCGATTTGGAAAAGCAGCTCAAGGCTACGGGCGTCTTTGTGGCGCCCAAGATCTATGTCAAACAGCGCATGCTGTTCGAGACCTATGTGCAGGCCAAGCATGCCGATGCGCTCAAGGCTGTATTACAGCAACCCTCGGCCGACGAGATCCTCAAGGCCTATGATCTTTCCAAAGCCACCCTGGTCAGGCCTGATACCATGAGGGTGAGCGTGCTCTACGTGGACACCAGGGGCAAAAGCGCAGCTGACGCCCAGAAGGGAAAGGACAGCCTCCAGTCGGTGGCCAGCGCCCTGAAGATCAATCCAGCCAAATTTGACGAATATATGCTCAGGGCGGGCGACGAGGCCGGTTACAAGTCCATACCCTCCCTCTATATAGAGAAGACAACCCAAAACAAGACGCTTTTCGGCGCCGAGCTCTTCGATACCGTATTCAAGCTCAAGGCTGGAGATATCTCTACGGTGATCGAATCGCCCACAGGGTTTCGCATCGTACGGGCCAACGAGTTTCTTGCACAGAAACAGCTCGGGCTGGCGGATACCGTGCCAGGCAACCCGAACATGACGATTCAGCAGTTCTTAGCCATCCAGGTGGCGCAGGATAAGGAAAGCAGTTTTCTGGACAAGCTAGAGACTGATCTCATCGCCAAGCTGAGGACTGAGGCGAGCATCAAAATATTTGAAGAACACCTTACATGGTAAAGAGATATTAGGAATGTCCGCACGAAGAAAGGCAAGAATACTGGCGTTTCAGGCACTCTATGCCTGGGAGGCGTCCAACTCCTCCCTTGAAGAACTTCTAAGCCTCAACTGGCTTGATCCGGGCAAGCTCAGCCAAATGGATGAGGAAACCCTGGCTTTTACCAGGCTGATGATAGCCCAGGCCGTGGAGAATGCCGTCGAAATCGACGGCCGTATAACAAGGCACCTTGCTCACTGGCCCTTCGAGAGGCTCAAGAAAGTCGACTTGGCTATTCTGAGGATGGGCGCCGCCTGTCTGCTCTACCAGTCCGATATCTCTCCGGGAATAAGCATCGATGAGGCTATCGAGATTGCCAAGGAATACGGTTCCGAGGAATCCTACAAGTTTATAAACGGCGTGTTGGACGGCATACGGAAAGATCTGGAAGCTAAGCATGATAAGACGGAAAAATAACGAGCAGATTGAGGGAATTCGAAAATCCTGCGCCCTGCTCTCAAAGCTTTTCGAGGAAATTAGGCCGAGAGTTCAGCCCGGGGTCAGTCTTGTCGAATTGGACGAATTCGCCAGGAGTTTTATTCTGCATCACGGCGGCAGACCCGCCTTTTTAGGCTATGAGGGGTATCCTGCCACGCTCTGTCTTTCGGTCAACGAAGT
Organism: Spirochaetota bacterium; assembly: GCA_023421875.1. GTDB lineage: Bacteria > Spirochaetota > Spirochaetia > Treponematales > Rectinemataceae > UBA2256. The sequence continues at coordinate 3,606 of JAEZSM010000015.1, forward strand.
GGTCATCCATGGCATTCCCGATAGGCGTCGCCTTGCGGAAGGCGACATTGTCGGCCTCGATTGCGGCATAGACCTGGACGGGTACTTTTCCGATGCGGCCATAACCTGGGCTGTCGGTTCCGTGAGTCCCGAGGCCGACAGGCTCATGCGTGTCACCAGAGAATGTCTGGTAAAAGCTATCGATGCAGTCCAGCCCGGAGCGAGAATTCATGATATAGCAAGGGCTGTGTTCAGGCATGCCACGAGCGCGGGGTTCGGCGTTGTGCGCCAGTACTGCGGCCACGGTGTAGGCCTGGAGATGCACGAAGATCCTCAGATACCCAACTACGTATCCCCGGGCCCTAATCCACGCCTCCTCCCGGGCATGATCCTCGCCCTCGAGCCTATGATCAACGTCGGCACTGGCGATGTCCGGGTCCTGGAGGACGACTGGACCGTCGTAACACTGGACGGTTCTTTGTCAGCCCACTACGAGCACACGGTGCTCGTGACCGAGACCGGCCACGAAGCCCTCACTTCCTGGGAATTTTAGGGCAGTCTTCGGCTTCTCTTTTATCCGCTTCGATTTCGATGTTTTCTCCAGTAACGAAAATCACTATCTTTTATTTTAAGAAGTGAAGCCGTGGGAGGGTTCATAAACCTTTTGACGGCACAAGGATACAACAGCTCTGAATAGCAAAGGAGAAATCATATGTCATCGGACCGGAAACTCTATTCCAAGAAATTTTTCGTGGCGAATCTCATCATACTGGGAGTCATCATAGGCTTTGCCTTCGCCTTTATCGGCGGCCGCGCATTTATGGGAGGCGGCGCTTCGGCATTGCCGGTTGTGGAGGCGGAGAGCCCCAAGGTCCAGGTGAGCCCAGAGATCGGAGCGGCGCTCTCCCAGGCCGAAGCCCTGCAGACAGCCTTCCGTTATGTGGCTGACAAGGTCCTGCCGTCGGTGGTGGAGCTCCAGGTAGTGGATAAGGTGACTGAGGCGCCAAAGGCACAGCCCAGCATTCCTTGGGAGTTCTTCTTCGGACCCAGAAACAACCAGGAAGAGGAAGAACCTCCCCAGTACAGGCAGGAAGGCTTAGGATCGGGCGTGATTGTGCGAAGGGATGGCAAGACTGTCTACGTGCTTACCAACAACCATGTGGCCGGAAATGCCGAAGAGATTACGGTTATCATGAACGACGGCAGAGAATATCCGGGAAGCCTGGTAGGCGGGGACGAGCGCAAGGACATTGCCCTTGTCAAGTTCGAGACCAGCGATGAGGATATAGTCGTGGCGAGTCTGGGCGATTCCTCCAAGGTAAGGGTAGGGGACTGGGCAATAGCCCTGGGTAGCCCCTTTGGGCTTATCTCCTCGGTTACCGCAGGCATCGTTAGCGCCATCGGCAGGGACGGAGGACCGGACGGCAATATCAGCGATTTTATCCAGACCGACGCCTCCATCAATAAGGGCAACTCGGGCGGCGCCCTGGTCAATATCAGGGGCGAAGTCATCGGCATCAACACCTGGATTGCCTCTACCACGGGAGCATCGGTAGGCCTGGGCTTCGCGATCCCCATAAACAACGTAAAAAGCGCAATTGACGATTTTATCGAGCACAAGGCCGTCCGCTACGGCTGGCTGGGCGTGAGCCTTCTGGATATGGGCAGGGATAAGGCTACCATGAAGGAGCTCGGCCTCGACGGACAGAAGGGAGCCTTCGTCTCCAGTGTGTTCAGGAACGGACCGGCTGACAAGGCGGGCATTCTTGCCGGCGATTACATAACCGCCATAGGCGGCGCAGAGATCAAGGGCCAGGAAGACCTGGTACGGAGGGTGGGAGATATCCCCGCCGGGAACAGCACGACCATCAGCCTTGTGCGAGGCGGGGAGCGCTTGAGCCTGACGGTGAAGATAGACCTTAGGGACACGAGCGTGGCGAGTAACAACAAGGATCTCTTCCCCGGGCTTTCTGTGATATCCCTCGACTCGGAATCCATCGACAAGGACAAGATACCCGAAAGCGCCAAGGGCGGGCTCTTCGTCACCGACGTGGCGGCACGCAGCCCCGCTTCGGTCATGGGCCTGAGGGCCGGCGACATTATTATCAAGGTCAACGATGAAATCCTTAAGGATATCGTTTGGTTCTACAGGGCTATCAACGACCCGAAAAATAATAAACTGAGCTTTACTGTCGTAAGGGACGAGCAGATTATCGACACACTTGCATATAATAAAAACTAACGGTATAGTCGATTCTTCAAACCCTGCAGCCGCCTGTCCCGCCGAGGGACAGGCGGCTGCCTTTCGGGCCCTTCCCTTGCTCTTGTCCCGGGGTATTTTCCGGTTTTAAGGGATGTTAGTCCGACTGGGATCCTTTGCCCGAGAGGTTCCGATGCACAAGGAATTCATACCCTACGACATGATCCGCAACAACGCCATCAAGCTGGCCTACAAGATTTACGCCGATGGTTTTATACCCGACATCATCTACGTCTCGCTCCGCGGAGGGGCTTACATGGGCAACGTCATGAGCGAATATTTCAAGTTCATCCGCGGTGAAGACCACCCGGTTTTTTATGCCGCAGTCGTGGCCCGCTCCTACGTCGGCGTGAGCAGCCAGGAAGCGATCAAGATAGACGGATGGACCTACAATCCCGATTTTCTGCGAGGCGGTGATAGGGTGCTCCTGGTGGACGATGTCTACGATTCGGGAAGGACTATCAATCACCTCGCCAGGGTTATCATGGAGCGCGGTCTGCCCAGAGAGCAGGTCAAGATTGCCGTGCACGACTATAAAATCCGCGACTATCTTCCGGACAACCAGCCCTTCAAGCCCGACTACTGGTGTAGAAAACTCGAGCTGTTGACGCCGGATGACGAAACCTGGATCCATTACATGAGCCATGAGCTGGTCGGCCTGACCCCCGAGGAGGCTCAGCGCCACTACGTTTCCGCAGATCCCGAACTGGAGGAGCCCATGAGGCTCGTAACGGGGGGTCGGGGGGCTAAATGACGGTTCCCGGGGGGACTACCATGTTCTTGGGAATCACTATCACGCCATCTACCACGTAATGGGTGGCGTATTCCCCCTCTGCCCTGGGCAGATCGTCAATACCGATGCGGCAATTGGAGCCTATTCTGGCGTTCTTGTCGATTATAGCCTTCCGTAAAATGCTTCCCCCTCCGATGCCGATGTTGGGGATGCCCTGCTTCTCGTTGAGTTTTTTATCCTCTTCACTCTCGTAATGATCCGCGCCCATGCAGACCACCCCGTCCAGGCTAGCCCCCGATTCTATAATGGTGCGTATACCCACAATGGAGCGGCGGATGGATGCGTTGGTGATAATGCAGCCGTCGGTGGCCAGGGCCTGGTTGAGGGTGCAGTAATTCAGCTTGGATGAGGGCAGGTTTCTGTTATGGGTATAGATGGGGTTTTCCTCATCGTAGAAATTGAACTTGGGGTTGATATCCGTGAGCTGGATATTGGCATCGTAAAAGCTCTTGATGGTTCCAATATCTTCCCAGTATCCGTCGAAGAGATAGGCGTTGATCTTTTCCTTTTCGAGGATTTCGGGGATCACTTCCTTGCCGAAATCGTTGGCATCCCCAGCCAAGGCCTCTTCCATGAGGTCGGCGTCGAATATGTAGATGCCCATGCTTGCCAGGTATTCCTTTTCTGGCGATGAGCCGGCGGGTTTGATGTCCATGGGCAGCCTGTACTCCGTGATGTCTTTGCTGGGACCCGGTTTTTCCAAAAACCGCTCAATGAAGGAATCGGCTTTAGTCTTGATGATGCCCAGGGCTGAGGCTGTCTCCCTGTCCACAAGGGTTCCTGCTATTGTGAGCCTGGCTTTGGATGCAAGGTGCTGCTCGAACATCTCGTCCAAGTTCATTCTATAGAGCTGGTCGCCCGATACTATGAGATAATGAGAAGGTTTCTGGGGCCTGAAATGGATGAGGTTTTTACGCACCGCATCGGCGGTGCCTTCGTACCAGCCGGAGTGGACCGGCGTCTGTTCGGCTGCCAGTATTTCGACAAAACCTCCTGAAAAACTGTCGAAATTGAAGGACCTTGCTATATGGAGGTGAAGGCTGGCGGAGTTGAACTGGGTGAGAATGTAGATTTTTTTAAAACCTGCGTTTATGCAATTGGAGATAGGTATGTCCACGATGCGGAACTTTCCGCCGAAGGGCACAGCAGGTTTGGAGCGTTCCTTAGTGAGAGGGTACAGGCGGGTTCCTTTGCCTCCGCCGAGGACGATGGACAGTACTTTTGGCATATGCTCCCCTTTCACGCTGGAGTCGGCTCAAGTTTAGGTACACATCTGTTTACCTGCGCGCCCCGCGTGTGTAAAGTATAGCCTATGATGCAGAAAGCCGCTACAAAATTCTCCGATGATTTCCTGCCCTGGATGGAGGGTCAAGGCGACGTCGCGTGGGTGAAAACCCTTGCCCCCCGCAGTCCCCGGCTTGTTCCTCTGCCCGGCGATCTGGCGCCGCCACTTGCCGATGCCCTCAAGGCGAAGGGCATCGATTCGCTGTATACGCATCAGTCTGAATCCTATGAACTGGCTCGATCGAAGCGGAATTTTGTCGTCATAACACCCACAGCCTCGGGTAAAACCCTCTGCTACAACCTCCCTGTAGTACAGAAGCTTCTGGAGGATCCTGCGGCCCGTGCGCTCTATCTCTTCCCCACGAAAGCTCTTTCCCAGGATCAGCAGGCAGAGCTCAACGAAGTGGCGCTCGGAGGGGCTCTCCCGGTCAAGATACACACCTACGACGGCGATACGCCCTCCTCGCTGCGGACGGTGGCGCGGAGTTCGGGCAGGATCATCATCACCAACCCCGACATGCTCCATTCAGGTATCTTGCCCAACCATCCCAAGTGGATCAGTTTCTTTTCCGGGCTCAACTACATCGTGGTGGACGAGATGCACAGCTACAGGGGCGTATTTGGCAGCCATGTCGGCAATGTCTTAAGACGCCTTAAGCGGGTGGCGGCCTTTTATGGTGCCAAACCTAGCTTTATCCTCTGCTCGGCCACGATCGCCAACCCTGTGGAGCTGGCTGAATCACTCATTGAGGAGCCAGTGGACCTGGTGGACGAGAACGGTTCCGGCTCGGGCGAAAAAATGATCGTGTTCTACAATCCCGCGGTCATCGATCCCATCCAGGGACTGCGGAAAAGCAGCGCCACCGAATCCCAGAAAATAGCCCTCGAACTCCTGCGCCGAGGTATAAAGACGATTCTCTTCGCTCGCTCAAGGCTACAAGTAGAGCTCATCGCCTCCTACATAAACCAGAGCCTTGAGAATCCCCATAACGAAAATTCGAGAATCAGGGTGAGCCCCTATCGTTCGGGCCTCCTGCCATCGGAGCGGAGGGCGATAGAAAAGGGCCTACGCGAGGGTTCCATCAATGGGGTTGTCTCAACGAATGCCCTGGAGCTGGGCATCGATATAGGAGGCTTGGACGCCTCGGTGATGGCGGGCTATCCGGGGAGCACCGCCTCCTTTTGGCAGCAGGCGGGAAGGGCGGGCCGGCGAGGCACCGCGTCGATAGCCATATTTGTCGCCACTTCCTCTCCCCTGGACCAGTACTTCGCCCGCCATCCCGAATACTTTCTTGCCCAGGCTCCCGAAAGGGCCAGGGTGGATTTGGATAATCCTTATATCTTCATGGATCATGCGAAGTGCGCCGCCTTCGAGCTGCCCTTCGACGAAGGCGCGGCTTTTGGCGGCCAGAGGCCCTCGGAAGAAAGGGCAGCCCTGACTGCAGAGGCTCTAAGCCTCCTCGAGGAAGAGGGAACCCTACGGCTCACCGGCGGGCGCTGGCATTGGTCGGCCGAAGGCTATCCGAGCGAGAAGATATCCCTGCGCTCGGCTACCGCCGACAATATCGTGATAATCGATATGACCGGCGGGGGAAGCCGGGTGATAGGGGAGATGGATCGCCCCAGCGCCAAGGAACTTATCTTCGACAACGCCGTATATATCCACCTGGGGAATCAGTTCATCGTCAAGAAACTGGACATTGCCAACAAGGTATGCCATGTGGAGCGCAAAAATGTGGATTACTGGACCGATGCCGTGGTGAAGACTGATCTCGAGGTTCTCACCGAGGATCTGCGATCCGAAACATCCGCTTCCCTGCGTTTTGGCTGGTCAGTGGGCGATGTCCTCGTACGGAGCCAGGCTGAAAAGTTCAAGAAATTGCGCTTTCACACCCAGGAGAACGTCGGTTTTGGCGAGATCTCCCTTCCGCCCGAGGAAATGCAGACCCGAGCCCTGGCTCTGCTCTTTCCCGAAGGGAGCGCGGCCGGCTCATTCCTTTCAAGGCTCGATCCGGCGACGGCAGCGGCCGCGCTCGTCGGATCGGCACGCCTCCTCAAGTCCCTCGCCCCCGCATTTATACTCTGTGATCCCCGCGATCTTGGGGTCTCCGAACGCGTGCGGGACCCGCATTTTTCCATTCCGGCTATTTACCTCTACGACAAGTATCCGGGTGGCACGGGGCTGGCGGAAGCGCTCACGGAAAAGCTGGACTCGCTGATGGCTGCTGCCCATGAAAGGCTCTATGGCTGCCCCTGCAAGGACGGCTGCCCTTCCTGCATTGGCGCCGAGCTGGCAGCGGATACAGAGTACAGCGCAGGCGAGATAGTGCCTCCCGCGAAGAGAGGCGGCCATGGATTCAAGTCGCTGACGGGCGAGTTTCTCGCCTGCTGCAGTGGGCGCTAAAGGGAGCTTGCCGTGCCGGGGATGAAGGGCAGGTTAACCCGTCTCAAGGCGCTCGGCCTGGTAAAGGCTTCGGAATTGCCGCCCTCGGCCCCTGATGCGCCGCTTCCGGTCTTGGAAACGCCGCTCCAGGCTTTGGACGCGAAGCCCTCCTCGCCGAAAACCCACGTTCGTGAGCGCAGGGAGCGGGGCATCTTTCTCCCCGGCTGGGAGCAAGAGGCGCCTCATGTATTCACGAGGACGGTGGAAACGAGTCTTCTTTTAGATGGAGGGAGCGGCGCTTTCTTCGATCAAAGCCATTTTATCAACCAGCGAATGCGCAAAAAAAAAGGGGAGGCTCCCCTTTCTCCAGCAGAACTGCCTTATGAGCGCCTCTCCTTTTTTGACTTCGAAACGACGGGTCTCTCCGGTGGCTCAGGCACAATCGCCTTTCTCGCAGCCATCGGCTATTTCGAGG
>JAEZSM010000041.1 GCA_023421875.1 Spirochaetota bacterium
GGCCCGAACCCTGGAAAACGCCCGTAGGTATGGTATTATTGAGGTTTGGACCAAAGAAAGGAGCAGGAAGATTCCATGAAGGCCATTCCACAGAATAAAAGTCCCGAACCGGTAGCGGCGATAGAGATCGGCTCGACCGGGATTCGGCTTCTCATAGCCTCAATCGACGAAACAGGATTGGTAAAGGTGCTCGACAGGGCTGGAAAGCCCAGCCGCATAGGCCGGGATGTTTTCACTTCGGGGAGCATAGGCAGAGAGGCGATACGGGAGAGCGTGGCGGTGTTGCTATCCTTCAGGGAGCTCCTGCACGGCTACGGCATCGAACCTGACAGAACCAAGGTGATCGCCACCAGTGCGCTCAGGGAAGCGGCCAACAGGGACACATTCCTGGACAGGGTCCAGCTGCAGACGGGCTTTAAAATAAGGGTGGTCGAAGACATAGAAGAAAACCATCTGATGTATCTTGCGGTGCAGCAGGCCCTTCAGGACGAACGAAAATACCTCTCCCGAAGCAACGCTATGATTCTTGAGGTGGGCGGCGGCACGACGGAGATCATGCTGCTGCGGCGCGGCAAGATGGTATCCAGCCACAGCCTTCACATAGGAACCTTGCGGCTGGAAGAACAGATGCGGGAGGCCGGCGCCTCGAAGCAATACCTTCAGGAGTATCTCGAGAGCAATATCAAGAACGCCTGCGACCTCATGACCGAGGATATTCCCCTGGAAAGCATCAAGTCTTTTATCGTCGTCGGTTCCGACGCGAGACTCGCCGCCTACTATGTGTCGGGCAAAAACTACGAAGGCTACACGCTGCTGGATCGATCGGGCTTTATGGCCTTCGCTCAGGCTGCCGCATCGATGTCGGTAGAAGAACTGATCGCCTCGTATCACCTGCCCTGGGCTGAGGCCGAAGGGCTCGGACCGGGGCTTTTAATAGAGTCCCTCTTTCTGGCCAGAACCGGCGCCGAGGAACTGATCGTGCCCAAGGTTTCCATCCGGGAAGGGCTCCTGCTGGCCGATTCAAAGGGACTCGATCCGGCGGTGGAGGAGGAACTACGCCGTCAGATCGTGGCTTCGGCACAGGCTTTGGGAAAGCGTTTCCACTACGACGAGGCGCACGCGCACAACGTTGCGTCCCTGAGCGTGAGGCTTTTCGATTCCATCTGCGACGAGCACGGCATGAAGCAGCACGAAAGGCTGCTGCTTGAAACTGCGGCGATTCTTCACGACATAGGGACCTACATCAGATCCTCGGGGCATCACCGCCACGGCGAGTATATTGTCTCCAATTCGGAAGTATTCGGACTGAACAGGAGCGACATCAACATCGTATCCAACGTTGTGCGCTACCATAGACGGACGCCGCCCTCGCCCGTCCATGTCAATTATATATCACTGCCGAGGGAGGACAGGATAACCGTTATGAAACTTTCGGCCATATTGAGGGTCGCGGATGCGCTGGACAGGAATCATACGGGAAGAATGTACGATGCGCGATTTGAGAAGAACGCCGACCGCCTGATAATCCGCTCGGCCCGCAATTTCGATTTTTCGCTCGAGCGCCTTTCGCTGGCCGATAAAGGCGATCTTTTCGAGGATGTATTCGGCTTGCCGCCGATAATTGTATGAGGAAGCCATGAGCAGCCATCCGACGATCAACCGGGAACTGGCCTGGATAGAGTTCAACGCCCGTGTCCTGAACGAAGCGACAAAAGATTTCATCCCTCTGCTGGAGCGATTGAAATTTCTAAGTATTGTCTCCTCCAATTTTGACGAATTCTTCATGGTCCGGATAGCGGGGCTGAAAAACGAGATCCGCACGGACGCAGAGAGAGGCGGGGAGCTGCCTGCAGGCATTCTGGCACCCCAGCCCCCCCAAAAGGTTTTAGAAGCAGTGGCCGCAAGGGTTCGAGAGCTGGTGACACTCCAGTATTCTTGCCTGACCCAGGATGTTCTGCCCGGCCTGGCCAAAGCCGGCCTGGAGCTTCTAGCCCCCCCCTTCTGGAGCCCGAGCCTAAAATCCTATTTAGAAGCCTATTTTGTGGAGCAGGTTTTCCCGCTTGTCACAGCCCTGCGCTTCGATGAAGACGAAGCGCTTCCGACCATCGGCAACCTCCAGATTCACTGCGCCTTCGAACTGAGCGACAGGGAAGGCAAGCGGCATTATGCCCTAGCCCAGGTTCCGAAGAACTCGCGTCGCTTTATCCTTCTACCCGACGAGGAAGGCGGACAGGAAGAAAAATTCCGCTTTGCCCTCATGGAAGACCTCATCATAAGTTTTGCCTCCAAGCTCTTTCCCGGATTTTCAGTCGAAGGCGCCCTGGTGTTCAAGGTCACCCGGGATGCCGACACCGGGGTGGACGAAAGCAGGCAGGAGGATTTTCTAAGCGCCATGGAAGAGGTGCTGGCGGGGAGGCAGAATTCCACTCCCGTGCGCTTGAGTTATTCCGGCAGCTCCCTGCGGCTTGAAGCAATGCTTCGAAAAAGACTCGAGCTGGACGAAATCGACTGCTACCGATTGGATGGTCCCATCGATCTGGCGGGTTTTTACGAACTTGTGAGCCTGGAGCTGAAAGGAGAGGCCGGCAAGGCATCAGGGCTCAGGGACAGGCCCTGGAAGCCGATAGCCCTGCCCGGTTCCGAAGGGACGAGTGTCTGGGAGGAGATTGAGACTAGGGACAGGCTGCTGTTTCTGCCCTACGAATCCTTTGGCGCTATCCAGCGTTTTTTGGACGAGGCAGCCGACGATCCTTCGGTCCTGGCGATCAAGATGACCCTCTACCGAACCTCGGGCGACTCTCCCGTGGTCAAAGCCCTGATCCGCGCCGCACGGAACCGGAAGCAGGTAGCCGTGGTGGTGGAACTCAAGGCACGCTTCGACGAGGAACGGAACATAAGTTGGGCATCGACTCTAGAGCAGGCCGGAGCCATAGTCACTTACGGCGTGGCGAAGCTCAAGGTGCACGCCAAGGCAGCCCTGGTGCTTCGCAGAGCCAGGGACGGCTCGATACGCAGATACCTTCATCTCTCCACCGGCAATTACAACGATAAAACCGCGCGGATCTACTCGGATCTCTCACTGTTCACGGCCAACGCGGAGCTCTGCAGGGAGGCTTCGGCCTTTTTCAACATGCTCACCGGCTATTCCACGATCCAGAGTCTTAAGCACCTTGCCGTCGGGCCCTTCGACCTCAAGTCCAGGATTCTTTCGCTGATCGAGCGGGAAATCCAGAAAAACAGCCCTGAATCGCCAGGTCTGATCGAAATGAAACTCAATGCTCTGGCCGACCGGGAGGTAATCCAGGCTTTGTACAAGGCATCCAAGGCCAAGGTAAGGGTACGCCTCAACGTTCGGGGTGCCTGCACCCTGCTGCCGGGACTCCCGGGCGTCTCCGAGACAATAGAGGTGAGGAGCGTCGTAGGCCGCTACCTGGAGCACAGCCGCATGCTGCATTTCCGCAACGGAGGCCAGGACGAGGTATATCTTTCCAGCGCAGACTGCCTTCCCAGAAACCTGGAGCGACGGGTCGAATTAATGTTCCCTGTGCTGGACGAAGCCCTGGCGAAAGCCTGCAGGGAGATTTTTTCATTCTATTTTAAAGACAACGAACACGCGTATAGCATGAAACCGGACGGAAGCTGGGCACCGGTTATTGCCGAGGAAGGGGAGAAAAAAGTCTACGCCCAGCAACTACTCTATAAACGAATAGAACGCATGGCTGCGATAGCAGAAGCTCCACCGGAACAGCTGGTAGTACGAAGGCGCTTCAAGACTGGCTGAAGTTCGGACCCGGCCCTCAGCGAGGCGGTACCTTTCAGCTTGTCGGGGCTACTGGCGCCGATCTTTCAATCGCAGCGACGAATTACCACGGGCAGGGAATCCTGAGCTCTCCCTTTCTGCACCATGACGCCAGCGGCCAGGGCGAGCAGGAAGAAAAGCCCCGCCGAAGCCACCGCCGGGGCTTCGCTGGCTACAGGAAAAAGGACTCGCCCCAGTCCATAGCCGATAAACAACGCCACCAAGGGTAGTCCCAGTACCCAGAATGCACCCTTGGCCTGCTCGCTTCCGGAGACTTCGATCTCGACGCTGTCGCCCTCGGCGAGCTGGATATTCTTTGCGTTCAGCACCTTGAGGTCGGAGCGGCCGGCCTTGCAGGCCCCGTTGTGGCAGGACTCGCAGCCTTCGTGCATTGCTATGGCGACGCGGACGATCCTTCCTTCAACTGCCTTGATCGTTCCCGTTTCTCTCATCGATTTTCTCCTTGCAGGGGATGCGGAAGCTCTCGATTGCCTCTGCATTGCCTGAATCGGCTATACGCAGCGCGCAGCCCTGTATCTCCAGCCCGAGGGTTCCGTCCTGTGCCCATACCCGAAGGGCAGTCATGTATTCCTTAATCTTCGCCTCGGGATTCATGCCTCCCACGGACTGTGCGCTGCCGGTACGTCCGCAGTCGGTGATGGCGGCAGTCCCCGAAGGACTTATCCGCGCATCGGCGGTGAGCGCCTTGGCGTGACTTCCCAGCACCGCTGTAATACGGCCGTCCAGATAGGCGGCCATGGTGAGTTTTTCTGCTGTGGTGGCGGCGTGAAAATCGACCAGTATGGTCTGGCATTCATGCTTCAGCCTGTCCAGCAGGCGGTCGGCGGTTAAAAAGGGATTATCGGCGTGAACCCTGGGGAAACCCGCCTGGCCGAGGAGTGAAAGCACGCAAAGGCTCCCCTGCGGGGTTTTAAAGTATTTCCATCCCCTTCCGGGGTTGTCGTAGGGATAGTTGGCCGGCCGTATGACCCAGCCCGCCTTGGGGTAGAACTCTGTCATGTCGGGTTTGTAATAGGCACAATCGCCCACCGTAAGACAGTCTACCCCGAGTTTACGCAGATACACGGCGTGCTGAACTCCCAAGCCAGCACCGCCGGTGGCGGAATCGGCGCAGGCGATGATGAGGTCGGGCTTGTAGCGGTTCCGCAGTTCCGGCAGGCCGCTCTTCAGGGCGAAAACGCCGGACTTGCCGGTAATCTCACCGATATAGACTATGGAAAGACTCATTGATCACAATGTACAGAAGATAGGGTAGTAAGGGCAATGCGGCCGATAGGACACCGCCTTATTGATTCGTATAGCGCTGGACCTCGTCGAACACGTACTCCAGTCCCACGCCGGCGGCGGAAAACATAGCCTCGCTCTCGGCACCGTCGTGGTAGCGCCGTTCACAGACCACCCGCAGAATCCCGCAGTTGATGATCATCATTGCGCAAGCCCTGCAGGGAGTCATCCGGCAGTAAAGGGTAGCACCCTGGATGGCGACGCCCCGCTTGGCAGCCTGGCAGATGGCGTTTTGCTCCGCATGGACTGTCCTGACACAGTGCTGGGTGACCGATCCGTCTTCGTGGAGCATTTTCTTGAGCTGGTGCCCCACCTCGTCGCAGTGAGGCAAGCCGCTGGGAGCGCCAACATAGCCCGTGGCGAGGATTTGGTTATCCTTGGCGATGACGCAGCCCGAGCGACCCCGGTCGCAGGTGGCGCGCTTGGCGATGGCATTGCAGACTTCCATGAAGTATTCGTCCCAACTGGGTCGCAGGTATCCTGATTCGCTCATGGGTGAATCATGGCTTTTACGAGCTCGATAGTCAAGCTTTATAGCCTTCTCGGACTTTTCAGTTACGTGTTTTTCTGCTATGGTAGGCCCAGTTTTTCTCCGGAGGCGCGCGTGAGAGCTTACAAGAAAATTGTCATGGGCTTTACCCTGTTTTTTATTGTCGCCGGCATGGCGTCCTGCCAAGGGGCGGATCGGCCTGAGGGCATGTACGCGGTATTTGAGACCACCAAAGGAAAAATCGTCGCCGCGCTGGAGTTTGAAAAAGCGCCCATGACTGTGGGCAATTTCGTCGGCCTGGCCGAGGGCAAGCTGGACGCCGCCCAGGGCAAGCCCTTCTATAACGGAACCGTCTTTCACCGGGTAGAGCCGGGTTTTGTGATCCAGGGAGGCGACCCCAAGGGCGACGGCACCGGCGGTCCTGGCTATCGTTTCCCCGATGAGTTCAGCCCCGATCTAAAGCACGACGGAGCGGGAATACTTTCTATGGCCAACGCAGGCCCCAACACCAACGGCAGTCAGTTCTTCATCACCCTGGGAGCCGCCGCCTGGCTGGACGGTATGCATTCTGTCTTCGGCAAGGTGGTAGAGGGGCAGAACGTGGCGTCCGCCATCACCGCAGGCGATGAGATCAAGAGCCTGAAAATCGAACGGATCGGCAGCGCGGCCAAGAATTTCGACGCTTCGCAAAAAGCCTGGGACGAGCGGTTGAGCGCCGCCTACGCGGCACTTCGTGCCGCCGCCCAGGCCAAGCGCCAGGCTGACAGGGAAACCATACAGAAAACCTGGCCCGAAGCCATTGAAGACGAGCATGGAATATTCCAGAAAGTAGTACGCAAGGGCTTTGGAGATATGCCAGCCAAAGGCGACACCGTGTCGGTCATCTACAAGGGAATGCTCCTGGACGGCACAGTTTTCGACCAGTCGGCGCTCTCGGGAGGCCCCCTCACCTTCACAATCGGCACCGGGGAGATAATCGACGGCTGGGACAAGGTGGTCTCGTCGATGCGCAAGGGAGAAAAGCGCATTGCGATCATTCCGCCCGAACTCGCCTACGGCTCTTCCGGCATCAGCGGCGTCATACCGGCCGACGCTTTTCTTGTCTTCGAGATGGAGCTCACGGCAATACAGAAATAAGTTTTTTTTCTCTAAACTTTCCAGACTTGGAGATATTGGAGAAATTCAGCATTTCATCGGAATGCCAGATATTTGGATCGCAGTTTAGAGAGATTGGAGAATTTCAACATTCTTCGATCCACGCTGGGGTAAATTCCCTCCAATAAAACCCTCGATTTTAGGATGAAGATAAAATCATCCGAGGCTGTCCGGGTAGAATGATACCTACAAGGGACTGCGCGGATGAAACTTAAGCGATTTCTGGCCTTAGGCCCTCTTCTCTTTCTCACGCTCGGGGTTTTTGTGCATTCCGTGCAAGCCCAGGCAAAAAACAACAGTCAATCCATAACCATACAGATTGTGGCCTATGTTCCCCCGACACTTCGCCTGGATCTCGACTTTTCCCGGGACGGCAGTTTGCAGCTGAGCGGAAAGGTCAGAGGAGAAGAATCGCCCGATAGTCGGGGTTCGCAGGCTTTTTTGCAGGACGCGGCCGGACATTCCGTTTTCGACATCAGTTCCGGCGCCACGATACCTATCGGCAATGCATCACTCTTCTCCAACCTCCCCGGCTTTTACTCGATTGTCGTATTCTCCGCCAACGGAGGATTCCTGCGGAGCAGAACGTCGGAGAGCGACGTTCTGATTCCCTATCAGCTCATGCTCGGCGACAGACTCAGTTCTGCCCGGCAAGGAAGCTTCAGCTTTGCCCTCGGGGGCAAGGCTGGGAAGAACAGTCCCGATTTTCCGGTGGCACTGAGTATCGGCGAATTCCAGGCAGCGCAGGGCGATTATTCAGACAGCCTGAGCTTTTCCGTAATCGCAGGCTGAGCGCCACCACGAATTATTGCCATTCAAAATCCCATCCTCATTGGCGTAGCGGCGTTATTTTGGTATGTTTAAAGCTATGCCGAGCCTAAATGCCGGCTTTACGGGAGGTTGGATATGAGTTACAGCATGACTACGACATGGAAGGGCGACATGGCCTTCGAGGCAAATCTCGACGGCCACACGATACGCATGGATGCGGCCAAGGACAAC
>JAEZSM010000226.1 GCA_023421875.1 Spirochaetota bacterium
CGGCACTTCGAAACGACAGTGGGCCTGGACGACACGGAAAAATCCAAACCCTCGTCCGAACCCTTCGCCGCCGCCTGCCAAAGCCTGGGGCTTCCGTTTAACGCCTGCGTCTCCATCGGTGACAGAAAGGACGTGGACATAGAGCCGGCCCTTGCGCTGGGCATGGGCGGTATCCTTGTCAAAGGTGTAAGGGAAGTATACGAACTGCCAAATTTTTTAGGTCTATCGGTATAAAACCAAGAATCACAGGCCAGGCGCAAAAAGACCTGGATGATGCCTAACGCGGGCACCGCGGCCATCAACCCTATCGACCCGGAAAATTCCTCAGCTCGCCGGCTATGGCATAGGCGTAGTCGCCGATCTTTTCCATGTGCCGGACAAAGTCGATGTAGAGCAGCTCCGAACGGACATCGGCACCCTCTTTGAGCCGCTGGCGCGCCAGCTTCTTCAGCCGCCGCTTGTCCTCGTCGATCTCGTTTTCCATCTCCGAGGCCATTGCCAGCTCAATCTCCGTAATTCCCCTGTGCAGGCGGTCGGCCACAAAGGCTAAAAACTCGTCCACATGGTCGGACAGGGGTTTCAGGCCCACATTCGATTCACTCTCGAACACCAGCCCCTTGGCGCTTTTTTTCTTCAAGAGCAGGGCGAGGCTCAGGCTCTCGTCGGTGATGTTCTCCAGCTCAGAGACAATGCGGAGCTTGATGCCCACCCGCAACCGCGTCTTGTCCGAAAGATCGCTGTTCGACACAGCCAGAAGGAACTTCGAAAGCTCCTCGTACATGGTGTCGGCGTAGTTCTCCTTGGCGGTGAACCATTCGATCTCGGTGGCATAATCTATTGAATCGGACTGAAAGTCGTTCCTCAGCCTTGCGAACATGGACCTGGCCAGGTCCGCCATGTCGCCGATCTCCTTGCGGGCTTGGAGCAGCGAAAGCTCTGGTGTGTCCATCAGAGTCTTGGGCAGGTAAATAGCCCTGAGTTCGGCCTCCCCGGGTTTTTCCGGAATCAGGCGGCAGAGGAATTTCGTGTACTGGGACACGAAGGGAAGCAGCACCACGGTGTTTAGGCTGTTAAAGAGCGTATGGAGCATGGCGATGTGCAGACCCATGTTGGCCGGCGAAAGCTCGCCGGGAACAACCCAGCCCACCAGGCGGATAAAGGGCTTGAAGACGAGTATCACCCAGACCGTGCCCAGTATGTTGAAAAGAATGTGCGCCCAGGCTGCCCGCCGGGCGTTGGTGCTGGCTCCCGCCGATATCGATGCTAAAAACGCGTCGATCGTTGTGCCGATGTTGGCGCCCATGGTGAGGGCCGCCGCCAGCTCGAAGGGAATAAGCCCCTGGGCTGCCATGGCGATCACCACCGCCAGGGTGGCGCTGGACGCGTGTACCAGAATGGTGAATACAGCGCCGGCGACCACCGCCAGCACGATGGCGATGTACCCCATGCCGGAAAAACGCTGCAGGAATAAAAGGACCTCGGCCGAAGGGCTCGGAATAGCCGCGCCGATAAAATCGAGGCCCAGAAAAATAAGGGCCAGGCCCATCAGGGCCTGGCCGTAGCTTTTAAACGAATCGGAGCGCCGCTTTGCGTTACTCATGAAGAACCCAGCGCCGAACAGCGGTACCGCCATGGCGGCAATGCTGAACTTGGCTATACCCACGCCAGCGATGATCCAGCCGGTGAGGGTAGTCCCGATATTGGCGCCCATGATAACGCCAATACCCTGCCTGAGAGTCAAAAGCCCTGCGTTGACAAAGGTGATCAGCATCACCGTCGTCGCCGAAGAGGACTGCACCGCCACCGTCACCAGAGCGCCGCTCAATACTCCCATAACACTGTTTTTTGTCATGAAGTTGAGGGTGTTCTGCAGCCGCTCCCCAGCGGCCTTCTGAATGCCGTCGGAAGTCTTTTCCATGCCGGCCATAAAGAGCGCAAGGCCGCCTAAAAGCTTCAGGAACATCATCGCTATGGTCATCGCTGATTCACCCACCCCGCGGCGTGCCGCGTGCCTCGGTATTTTTCGGCCTGAGTATAGCGTTTCATCCCCGTTCCGGCTACACTTTCCGCGATGAAATATTCCTCGACCGCCATTTCGGCCTGTCTGGCCTTGATTGTTCTGACACTCACGCCAGTTTCGCCCGGCTTTGCCCAGACAAGCCCGCTCCCTGCGGCGATGGATATCTTTCCCTTCGGCATCGGCACAGGCGCAAGACTTCCCCTGCTGGCCGCGGATTCAGGCATTGGCGGAAGCCCCCGGCTCCAACCCAGGCTCGAAGACGCAATCCTTCCCTCAGCAAGCCCCACGAAAATCGCGGACAATGAACTCAGGATCGAAGCCCTCGCCCTTCTGCCCGCCGGACCCACCTATGCCCAGCGCTCAAAAAAGAGCCTGCTCGATGAGTTGAGCGCCATTCTCTGTTCGGTGGAAAGCCTCTCCGGCCTAGAGTACTGGTCTGCCAGCCGGGGAAAAATGCGCCTGCTCTACGAATCGGTCTACAAGATCGACAGCGAAGCGGCGCGGAAGCCTGTAAACAGCCCCACACGGGCTGAAGCCGCGGCATTGGAGCCCGGCCGGAGCCTGGAATTCCTCGCCTTTCAAAAAGACACGAGCTTCGGCGCCAATGTATTCGGCTACACCCTCCTGCGGGGCGGCGAGTCAATCCTGCTTAAGAGCGAAAACCTCAGCGTCCTGCGCTATATGCTGCTTCCCTTCGTCAGTCCCGGCAAGATGCAGAGCCGGCTCTGGGTCATTCCCTGTCGGGAGGGGCTGCTTTTATACTTTATGACTACCATGGAATCGATTAATTTTGCGGTGGAACGCGTATTCGAGTCCACAGGCAACAGAGCCCTGGCCTTGCTGGGATGGCTGGCGGAAGAAGCGGCTTCGGCGGGGATCAGTGAGAAAAGTGAACTGCCGGTGAATATTCGAACGGTGGACGGGCAAAAATAAAAGCACACGGCATCGGCCGGTTTCGTCATAATCTGGAAACCGGCCGACGGCGACAGGTCGGGACCAGATCGGGGACTGGCTCCGGCCTGGTCTGTGTCAGCCCTGCCTGACTTCCTTGACCTCGGGAATAATCTTCTTAAGATAGGCCTCGACCCCCTGCTTGAGGGTCAT
>JAEZSM010000042.1 GCA_023421875.1 Spirochaetota bacterium
AGTATAAAACGACAGTTCGGCGCTCTTGAAGACCCTGGGAGCTCACAGGAACATCGGGTCATATCCGCGAAGGAGATCGTTTACCAGGACGAGGTGGTGGCTAAACTCTACCTATCCTATCCAGCCAATACTGTTTTCGACCAGAAACGACTATCGCTCCTTTTATTCACCCATCTCGAAAGGTCCTTAAAAGACCTGATCTCCCAAGCTAAGATAAAATTCCAGATAAAGAACGTATCCTTTTTGAAGCTGATCAGCAGAACCATATCCACGTATATGGATTTTCAGACAGTGATGCGTCCCTTGCTCGGCCAAATCCGGGAAATCCTGGATTGCGACGCGGTGGCGCTCTTTCTGGTGGGCGACGACAAAAACAGCCTTGTTTGCAAGGCTAAAAACGGATATATGACCGACCTTGCCGTCAATTTCAGCGTCCCCTTCGAAGAGGTTATCATCGACGCGGCAGCGGAAGAAGGAAGAATAGTATCCGTGTACGATGTATCCCGTATCGAGCCTCTAAGCCAGCTTGGCGTGCTGATAAAAAACGAGAAATTCAGGGCCCAGCATGCATCGCCTATCATTGTGGGAGGACAGATCAAGGGAGTGCTGGAAGTTTGGTTCAGGAGGGATGGTTATAGGCCATCCGAAGATTGGTTGGCTCTTTTCGACGCTATCGCCAATCAGACTGGACTGGCCCTGGATTACAACGAACTTTACGAAAATCTCCAGAAAGCCTATCACGATCTGGAATATTCGTATGAAGCCACGATCGAAGGCTGGTCTGCGGCCATGGATCTGAGGGACGAGGATACCGAAGGCCACTCGCTCAGGGTCACCAGCCTGGCCGAGACCCTGGGAAAAAGGTTAGGGCTCTCGGATCAAGAGCTTTCTCATATCCACAAAGGAGCGCTTCTCCACGACATAGGCAAGATCGGCATCCCTGATTCTATACTCAAAAAACCAGGCCCCCTCTCGGAGGCAGAGTGGGAGCTCATGCGGCGACATCCAAAAATCGCCGTGGATATGTTAGGAAGGATCCCGTATCTAAAAGATAGCCTCGATATACCACTCTATCATCACGAACGGTACGACGGCTCAGGCTACCCCTTCGGCAAGAAAGGAAAGGAAATTCCCCTGCATGCCAGGCTTTTTGCCGTTGTCGATGTCTACGACGCCTTGATCTGTGACCGCCCATACCGCAAAGCCTGGTCGAAGGAAAAAATAATTGCTCACATCGAGGCGCAGAAGGGAACGCATTTCGACCCCGAGATCGTGGACGCCTTTATTCCCATGATCAAATGAAACGGACAAATCCTAGTCTATATCGGTTTATGCCTCCTCTGCGCTTCGAGAAACAGAGTCTTATAGTCTATGGCTACAGCCTTCTGACAGGATTGGCCAGCGGCGCTATTGTCGTTGCGTACAGGGGAGTAATTGGGTACTTCGAAGAGCTGAGGAAGGATATCCTTCCCCAGCTTGCCCTCTCGCTTCCCAAGACAATCCTCTGGCTCGCCCTGGCGTCGGCTGCGGGCTGGTTGGTCAGCTATCTGGTCAAAGGGTCGCCCCTTATCAAGGGCTCGGGCATCCCCCAGGTGAAGGCCTATCTCATGCGCCGCATCGATTTTGACTGGAAACGGGAGCTGCCGTACAAATTCGCCGGCGGAGCCCTTGCCCTGGGGGCAGGACTTTCCCTGGGGAGGGAAGGCCCCTCCATCCAGCTGGGAGCCCTGGCGGGCAGTGCTATAGATCAGAAATTCTGCAAGGGAGAGCTGCGCAGGTTTCTTGTCACCGCAGGTGCCGCGGCGGGCATATCCGCCGCCTTCAACGCGCCCCTGGCGGGGGTTCTTTTCTGCATAGAAGAACTGCATCGCAATGTATCGCCCGTCCTGCTCACCAGCGCCCTACTGGCTTCATTCGCCGCCAATGCGTTTATGTGGATCGCCGCGGGCAACGCGGCCATCTTTCCGCTGGAAATAATTACCACACTTCCCTTGCAGCACTACATTCTGGGTGTTCTGGGCATCGGTATCGCCGCAGGCATCCTGGGAAGCATCTTCAACCTGGGGTTGGTCGGATTCCAGCGCATCTACGCCCGGCTCGTGCCTAGGCCTTCAGCGCGCATAGTTCTGGCTTTCATGCTCGCAGCGGGGATCAGCCTTGTGGCTGTGCCCATAAGCGGCGGGGGCGGAGAACTCGTGGGAGAGCTTGCCGATGGACATTTCAGGATAGGGTTTATCGCTCTTTTGCTGGCGGGCAAACTTGTCTTTACACTTTTTTCTTACGCCTCGGGTTCCCCCGGAGGCATTTTTCTCCCCATGCTAAGCATTGGAGCCCTGGCGGGAGCCCTCATTCACGGATTTTTCCCCGAAACCGCGGCGCTGCAGCCGTACCTTTCCAATTTTATTCTCCTGGGCATGGCGGGGTTCTTTGTCGCAGTAGTGCGGGCGCCCATTACCGGCGCAGTTCTCATCACGGAAATGTCCGGGTCCCTAGCCCATTTTCCTGCCTTTATCCTGGTATCTATCGCAGCAACGGCGACGGCGGAGCTTTTTGGCACCCGACCCATCTACGACACCCTCCTTACGCAGCTGGCGCCGCATAAGCTCGAGTCAGAAGACCGCAAGCCCCTCAACCTCCATATCCCCATCCACGAAGGCTGTCCTTTTGGCTCCTGCGGGGCCCTAATCCGATACTTGCCTGAAGGCTGCCTGCTGGTTTCTGTCCATCGGGGAGACAGCTCTCTCTTTCCCGCCGAGGCGCTGGGGCTTCAACCCGGAGACCTTCTCACGGTGGTGGTAGAAAGCGGCAGGGCTTCCTCGCTAAAATCCAGGCTTCTGGCTCTAGGCCAGGGCAGGGAGGAATTGTGATCCTGAGGAATTTCCATGGCCTTCGCTGATTCTACCCCACCTTCGGAGCTGCGGCAGGATCAAGGCGGCGAGAGCGCATCTTCCACTAACAAACCGGCGGCAATCGACAGGCCCACTCCAGCATTTATACTGCTCTCTGTGGCCTACGGAGCCCTGCTCATTGTCTCCAACATAACGGTTACCAAGCTTGTCCGCGTGGGACCCTTCCTCCTCACCGCTGCTTTTTTCACCTATCCTGCGGTCTATGTCATTTCCGACATCATGACCGAAGTGTACGGCTACAGGCTCTCAATGAAGGCTATCTGGGCCAACTTCATCGCCCAAGCCCTGGTGAGCCTGGTGCTCGCTTTCGCCACAGCCCTGCCCGGTATCGACCCCGAGATTCAAGCGGCCATGTCCACCCTCTTTTCCACCACCTGGCGGATTGTCCTGGGCTCCCTGGGGGCGTACTGGATCGGCGACTGGCTCAACTCCCTGCTTCTCTCCAAGCTGAAGGTAGCCCAAAAGGGCAAGGGGTTTTTCTTTCGCGCCATGGCCTCATCCATCCCTGCCCATTTCCTAGACACGGCTATCTTCACCACCATCGCCTTCGCCGGCGCCTGGCCTTTGGCAGACATCAGGCACAATGTGCTCTCAGAGGGCCTTCTGGCCTCGGTCTACGAACTGGCGGTTTTCCCCCTCACCTACGCCCTCGCCCGCTGGTGGAAAAGAAGAGAAAACCTGGATGTCTTTGACAAAGGAATAAGTTACAAGCCCTTCTAATTCTTTTCTTTGGCAAGCCGATACTGGAACTCCTATACGCCGGCTTCGGGGCATTAGGTTACGTTTCACCCCTTAAGCGCTCCGCTCTATACCAAAAGGCCAATTATCTATACTATGCAGACATCCTCACCGCAACCAGCAATCAGGAGCCCCAATTTTGGTCCGTAAAGATTCCTCGAACCCGGCGATTCGGAATATCGCCATAATAGCCCATGTCGACCATGGAAAAACCACCCTCGTCGATGCCATGTTCAGGCAGTCCGGCGTATTCCGGGAGGGGCAGGAAGCCCCCGAGCGCCTCATGGATTCCATGGATCTCGAGCGCGAGCGCGGCATCACCATCGCCGCCAAGAACTGCTCTGTCGTCTGGCAGGGCGTCAAGATCAACATCCTGGATACCCCAGGCCACGCCGACTTCGGCGGCGAGGTCGAGAGGGCTCTCTCCATGGTGGACGGCGCCATCCTTCTCGTTGACGCCTCCGAAGGCCCCCTGCCCCAGACGCGCTTTGTCCTGAGCAAGGCCCTCGCCGGCGGCCTCTCCATCATCGTCGTCATCAACAAGATCGACAGGCCCGATGCCAGACCGGCTGAAGTCCTAAGCGAGATCTACGACCTCTTCATCGACCTCGGCGCCAATGACGAGCAGCTCGAGTTCCCCCTTATCTACGCCATAGGCAAGCAAGGCATGGCGAAAAAATCGCTCGAGGGCGAGGATGAATCCTTAAGCCCCCTCTTCGAGGCCATCATCGCCAGCATCGACCCGCCCGCCTATTCACAAGGCGAGCCCTTCCAGATGCTCGTCTCCGATCTCTCCTATTCCGACTATTTCGGGCGCCAGGCCATCGGAAAAGTGGTGAACGGCCGAGCCCATTCCAAGGACGGCCTGGTATGCATTGGGGAAGGCGATGTCCGTGAAATTCTCAACATCTCCAAGCTCCACACCTATTCGGGGGTCAAGCTCGTTGAGGCCCAGAGCGCTGAACCCGGCGACATCATCGTCCTCTCAGGCATCGAGAACGTACACATCGGCGACACCATCTGCACGCGGGATGCGCCCAAGGCTCTGCCCCGCATCACCATCGACGAGCCCACCGTGTCGATGCGTTTCTACGTTAACACATCCCCCCTGTCGGGCATGGACGGCAAGAACATTCAGTCGGGCAAGCTTTTCGATCGCCTGCGCAAGGAAACCCTCAAGAATGTCTCTATTCAGATAGAGGAAGTGGCGGGCGGGGGCGGCTACAACGTGCGGGGCAGGGGCGAGTTCCAGCTTGTCATTTTAATTGAAATGCTCAGGCGCGAGGGCTTTGAAATCTGCGTTAGCCGACCCGAAGTGATCTTCAAGCACAAGGA
>JAEZSM010000066.1 GCA_023421875.1 Spirochaetota bacterium
AGGAAGCGGTCATCGTTTTTTTGTTAATAGAAGGAAAGGTAAAGCCTAGGCTCGGAAACTCCTCGGCAAGCCCGCCTTTTAAAGGGATGATTGCGTTGAAACCCCAATCGTAGCGAAGCCGAATCGATTCAAACCGCACTTCCAGCACGTCCCCGGGCTCCGCGCCCTCCACAAAGACCGGTCCCGTGAGAATATGGCTGGATGGCCCCTTAGGCGAGCGTTCCACGATGCGCCTAAAGGCTTCGGTACTGCGGGGCTTCATCTGCTGTACAATTTCCGGCACCGCCGCCGGCTCGGCGCCGAAACTGACCAAAGCTCCCGACGGCACCCGCAGCACAGGCTCGAGCTTCGCGTCGAAATACCCCCAGTGCACCGTCTCGGGACTCGCATCGAGCAAAAAATCCGCCATCATCTCCTCCTGTTTCTATATTCAACGGTTTTATGGAATCATGGGCTAGAGCGCGCCCTTCGTCAATTGAAGTTTGACAGATTACAGGACATGGTGTATAGCTTTTATATTGTATGATCGTACTACAGGAGACAGCACATGGCAAAACGAAAACTGGCAGTACCCTTGAACGAAGCACTGCGCGGCATAGGCCACGAAGGCCGGGTGGACGTGAGGGTTCTCATCAACGAGGACACGGTCGGGGCTAAGGCCTTCTCCCTCCTGGTAAATACCGTAAAAGCCGCCGATTCCTGCGCCGTAGAAGGTTCCCAGGGTCATAAACACGATACCGAACACGGCCTGTACTGCCTTTCCGGCAAGGGCCGCTATGTCATCAGCGGCGAAGAATACGAATTGCGGCCCAATGTAGCGGTTTTTGTGCCGGCCAACGAATATCATTATATAATCAACGATAGCCCCACAGAGCCTCTTACCTATATCATATTCTATGTCCCCGGCGGGGAAGAAAAAGATTTTCTTAAAAACGAGCAAGGAGCACACTGATGAAACGAATAAGAGCAGACAAATCTAAACTTGAAGGCAAAGAAAACCCCCCTGGCATTACCAGGACCACCATGTCCTACGACGGACTGACCATGCTTTGCCACTTTACCATGGCCCAGGGCGCCAAGATCCCCCTGCACAATCATCCGGCGGGCCAGCACGGCTACGTGATCAGGGGAAAGGTTCATTTTATCGAAAAAGAAGGCCCCGGTTTTGTAGCCGAAGCCGGCACCTCCTACCTCTTCGAAGGAGCCGAATACCATGGCGCCGAGGTACTCGAAGACACCGAACTGATCGAATTCTTCAGTCCCGCGCGTCCCGAATACGCCGATAACTAAGCATTCCGAATAGCGCGGGGCGGTTCTGCGCGAAAAACCAGATTCGATAGGGCTACCCCGTGCCGCCGATGAGTTTTTTGGAAAACTCATTTACGAGATTCTTTTTAGCCTCTTCACGCTCTTGAACATAACCGGTCTATACTTGTATAATGGTAGTACAATGATACAGCAGGCTATGGTTCGCGATATGCCGAAAATCGAGTTGCATCGACATCTTGAGGGGGGTATCCGTCCGACCACAGCCTGGAAGCTCGCCCAAATCCAGAACATCAATCTCGGCTTTGCCGATTACCCCAGCTTTGAAAAAGCCGCCCTCGAGGACCCATCGCTGGGCATCAATTCAGATGACCCAGGACTTTTCGGCAGCACCTTGAGCGAAGAATACGAACTCCTGGAGCGGACATTCAAGATTTCGGCTCAGGATTTTAGAACGATCAATCTAAAGGCCTTGCAAAGCTCTTTCCTGCCTGAAGAGCGGCAGGCTATGGTGAGGGAAAGATACTTTTTACAAGTATGAAAAAAAGGAGCGCATAATGAGTCGTAACGACAGCGATGTAACGAAACTCTCAGCATCCTTCCCCCACTGGGAAAAAACCAAAGATCTGGTGGACCAGTGCCTGGACATCATCCTCAATTACCGGCAGAGCGGCCACCCCGGCGGCTCCCGTTCCAAGGTCTATCCCTTTTTGGCCACCCTCCTCTCAGGCGCCATGCGCTGGGACATCCGAAAGCCCGAAAAACGCTTTGGCGACCGCTTTGTCCTGGGAGCCGGCCACGCCATTCCCTTGGTGTACACCACCCTGGCCGTCTTCAACGAGGCCATGAAACTCAAGTACCAGCGCACGGGCGACGCACAATACATGGTCCCCGACAATAGGCGCATGAACTGGGACGACCTTTTAGGGTTCCGCCGCCGCGGCGGGCTCTCGGGCCACGCTGAAATGGAAGGCAAGACCCTCTTTTTAAAATTCAATACCGGCCCCTCGGGGCATGGGTCGCCCGCCGCGGCGGGGCAGGCCTTAGCCCTAAAACGCGCTGGCGCAGGCGAAGTCCGGGTCTTCATATTCGAGGGCGAAGGCGGCTTAACCCCCGGCGTCACCCACGAAACCATGAACTCCGCCTGGGGACTCGGGCTGGACAACCTCTACTACGTGGTGGACTGGAACGACTACGGCATCGACGAGCACAAGGTAAGCTCCTCGGTCTTCGGAAAACCCGAAGACTGGTTCGGCTCCCACGGCTGGCGGGTTTTTGGCACCGAAGAGGGCGAAGACTGGAAGAGCGTCGCCGGCACCCTCCTTTCCATGGTTTCCCAGAAAGACCCCCAGCTCCGCCCCGCGGTAACCTGGGTCAAATCCCGCAAAGGCAGGGGATACTTAACCTACGACAACAGCTCTCACGGCACCCCCCACAAGCTGAACAGCGAAAAATTCTGGACCCTGCGCAAGGAATTCGCCGCCAAGTACGGCGTCGCCTTCGTCAATGTGGACCAAGCAGCCCCCAAGGACGAAAAAGCCCTGAACGCCGAGTTCGAAGCCAACCTGAAAGCCGTCTTCGAAGTGCTTAAAAAAGACCAAGACCTGGTGGACTACCTGGCCGATCGCCTAGTGGAACTGGGCGACAGCGTCCCCGAGCGGATCGAAGGCTTCAAGCTCGACCCAGCCGGCGCGGTGGCCCACGCCTCTGGCGCCACGGTCCAAGCGCCTAGCGCCCCACCCAAAGTAGCCAGCCCCTTCAACGACAAGCGCCTCTACGACTTCCGCCGCTATCCCAAGGACCTCTACCTCGCGCCTGGCGCTTCCGCGGCCAACCGTGCAGCCCTGGCTCGCTGGGGAGCCTGGATC
The DNA here is from genome assembly GCA_023421875.1 of Spirochaetota bacterium. Taxonomy (GTDB): domain Bacteria; phylum Spirochaetota; class Spirochaetia; order Treponematales; family Rectinemataceae; genus UBA2256. Next base: position 3,135 of record JAEZSM010000066.1, read on the forward strand.
AACGCACTGGGCGCCAAGGAATACGGCAGACCACTCTTTGTAGTTTCCTCCGCCGATTTGGCGGGTTCGACCAATATCGACGGCTTCGCCAAAGCCTATGGCGACTTCCCCGGCTACGGCTGGTACCAGCGTCACGGCAGCGCCGAAGGCAGCCTTTTGCCCCAGGAAATCACCGAATTCGCCAACGCAGGCATCATGACCGGCATGGCCAGTGTCAACTTCTCCAGCAACCCTGAAAAAGACTTCGACGGATTCTGGGGAGCCACCTCCACCTACGCATCCTTCTCCTACCTGGTCTACGGCTCCTTGCGGCTCTACAGCCAGCTCACCCAGGACTGCCAGCTCAAAATGGGCAAGGTAATCTACGTGGCGGGCCACTCCGGCCCCGAGACCGCCGACGACTCCCGCACCCATTTCGGCATATTCTCCCCCGGCGTCACCAGACTTTTCCCCAAGGGCCAGGTCATCAACCTCCACCCCTGGGAATACAACGAAGTCCCGGTACTCCTGGGCGCAGCCCTAGCGACCGACGCGCCCATAATCGCCCTCCACCTAACCAGACCAGCCATACAGCTGCCCGATCGCAAAAAGCTGGGCATACCCTCCCATTTCGAAGCCGCCAAGGGCGCCTATGTGCTCAAGGAAGCCGATCCATCAAGGCCCAAGGGAGGCACCCTCTTCGTCCAGGGCACCAGCGCCGTGGACGAAATTCTCAAGATCCTGCCCCAGATCGAAAAACTTAACTGCAAAATAGTCTGCGTGGTCAGCGCCGAACTCTTCGCACGCCAGAGCAGCGCATATCGCACAACGGTTGTCAGCCCCGAAGACAGAGCCGATTCCACCGTAGTCTCCACCCAGGCCAAGACCCTCATGGAAGACTGGTTCTTCAACTCACAGGCGGCTGACTATGCCATGACTCCCGACTGGGACAACCGCTGGCGGAGCGGCGGCAGCCTGGAAGAAGTCCTGGACGAAGCCCATTTGAGTCCCGACTGGCTATTGACAGGGATACGGCGTTTCGTCAAGGATCGTGAACGCAGACTTTCGCGGCTCCGTTCGGAGCTCACCGCAACCAAGGACAAGGCATGATTCTCAAGAATCTAGTCATATCGACAATTACACTGACAAGGAGTGAACTATGAACATGGAAATGCTCACCGGCGTATTCGCCCCCATGACGACCCCCTTTAAGAACGACGAAGTCGACTACGAAGGCCTGGCCGGCAACGTAGAGAAGATGAACTCCACCGGCCTCAAGGGCTACTTTGTCCTGGGTACCAACGGAGAGTTTAAGGCCCTGTCAATCGAGGAGCGCTTCAAGATTCTCGAGCTGGTGGTCAAGACCGCCGCCAAGGACAAGGTGATCATGGCCGGCTGCGGCGCCGAAAGCACCAGAGAAACCATCGAATTGGTCAAACGAGCCGCCGACAAAGGCGCCAAGATGGCCTCGGTCCTCATGCCCTGCTTTTTCGCCAAAAAAATGAACGACGAACTCCAGGAGCGCCACGCCTACGAAGTAGCCGACGCCTCCCCCATCCCCATCGTGATCTACAACAACCCCTCGGTAAACGCCGGCGTCGTGGTCAAGCAGGCCCTGGCGCTGCGCCTGGCCGCCCACCCCAATATCGCGGGCGTCAAGGATAGCTCCAAGGAAACCTACATCGAAAATCTGGCCGCCGCCTCGGATAAATTCCATGTCCTGGCCGGCTCGGCATCCTACTTCCTCGACCTCATGCGCAAGGGCGGAAAAGGCGGCGTGCTCTCCCTGGCCAACGTATTCCCCCAGCAGTGCGCCGACCTCTACAACGCGATCCTCGCCGGCAAGAACGAGCTGGTGGAGGACCTCAACACCAAACTGGTCAGCCTCAATACCAAGGTATCAGGCGCCTATGGCGTAGCCGGCGTAAAGGCAGCCATGGACCTGGTCGGATTCGCCGGCACCCTGCCCCGCAGACCTTACAAGGGCCTTTCCGCCGAAAACCTGGCAGCCCTCAAGGCCGACCTGGAGCAGAGCGGCTTCTAAAAATTTGAACAATCGGCAGAAAAGCCGTACATTTATTAGACGCTCGAAAATGAGCGAAAAGGAGATTTACATGGCGAGACCTAAGAGTTTGAATATCGCCGAGATGAGCTACGACGAAGTAGCGCAGCATCTCAAGACCAACGACACCATCCTCGTGTCCATGGGATCCAATGAGAAGCACGGAGCCCACTGCCCCCTCGGGACCGACGCCTTCACCGCCATGGGCGTAATCGAGAGAGCCGCCGAGCTTTCCAACACCCTCTACACCCCCTGCATCCCCGTCGGCTACTCCCCCCACCACATGGGCGAGCTCGGCCAGGGCACCGGCACCCTCACCTTCTCCGGCGACACCTATCGCCGGGTTGTCTACGACCTGGCCAAGAGTCTCATCTACCACGGCTACAACAAGCTCGTCTTCGTCACCCACCACGGATCCAACTCCAAGGTTATCGACGAAATCTTGCGCAGGATCCGCTACGAGTCCGGCGCCTTCGTGGGCTGGTACAAGACCCCCACCGAGCGCAACTACGAGCTC
>JAEZSM010000059.1 GCA_023421875.1 Spirochaetota bacterium
CTCGCCGCGCTCTTGACCGGCATAGTGAACCAAGCCTTCGGCTATGTCCTGGTGCAGACCGAGGAGGATCCGGCTAGCCTGGTGCCCGAGGGCACAACCTTGACAGAATTGGATACAGGCGCGCTTAGCGTTATACTCCAGGAAAGGCTCTCCCGCCGTCTGTACCGAAAACTCGATGCCGAAGCCCCCCTGGCTGAACGGAGCAGCCAAGCGCTGCTGGACATTATCGACACCGAAATACTCAAGCCCCATGTGGTTGCCACCTGGAGTCTCTTCGAAAGCATCTTCTTCAAACAAGCGATAATCGAAAGCGCACTTCGGGATTACCAGGGAGGAAGCCTGCAGTTCCGTTCCTGGGTGAACGGGGAGCTGTTCGCCAATTCCCAGTCCTCAGATCCTCTGCGAAGCGGAATCCGCGGCGCGATCCTCGGTTCTTTGCTGACCATATTCTTCACCATTCTCTTCGCACTGCCCCTGGGCGTGGCCGCGGCCGTATGGCTTGAGGAATACGCCAAGGACAACTGGCTCAACCGGATGATCCGCACCAATATCTACAACCTGGCGGGTGTCCCCTCGATCATTTACGGCATGCTCGGTCTCACGCTCTTCGTGAGGGCCATGGCGCCATTAACCTCGGGCGCCCTCTTCGGCCTACAAGCCGAGGGGAGCTCCCTGGACGGCAGAACAGTGCTTTCAGCTTCCTTGAGCTTGGCCATTCTGGTGCTTCCGATCATAATAATTAATGCCCAGGAAGCCATGCGGGCGGTGCCCCAGGGCCTACGGCATTCCAGTCTCGCCCTGGGCGCAACCAGGTGGCAGACCATATGGCACCATGTCCTGCCCGCCTCGGCGGACAGAATCCTTACCGGAGCGGTGCTGGCCATATCCAGGGCCTTAGGGGAGACAGCGCCACTTGTGGTGGTGGGAGCCTCGACCTTCCTTTCCATGGATCCTACGGGGCCTTTCTCTAAATTCACCACCTTGCCGATACAGATTTATCAATGGAGCGCCAGGCCCCAGCAGGAGTTCCGAAATCTCGCCGCTGGAGCCATTATCGTGCTTCTGGTTTTACTCCTTTTCCTTAACGCAAGCGTCATCTACCTGCGCAACAAATACAGCGATAATAAGGCAGCCTCACAATGAAGACAACAGCATGCCTCGAAGTGATCGATCTTTCCATCGAGTATTCCAACGGGCACCAGGCGGTTAAAGGCCTGACAATGAATATTGACCGCAACGCGGTCACTGCCATAATAGGCCCCTCGGGCTGCGGCAAGAGCACAGCCCTGCGGGCTTTTAACAGGATGAACGAGCTGATACCGGGCACAAGGACCAGCGGCAAGGTTCTTTTCCGCGGAGCGAATATCTATGGCCCCGGCGTCGATCCCGTGGAAGTGCGGCGCTGGATCGGTATGGTGTTCCAGAAACCCAACCCCTTTCCCAAGACGATTCACGAAAACATCGCCTGGGGTGCCAGGATCAACGGTTACAAGGGCGATATGGACGAGCTGGTGGAATCCAGCCTGACCCAGGTAGCCCTTTGGGACGAGGCAAAGGACAAGCTCAAGCAGAGCGCCATGGCCCTTTCCGGAGGTCAGCAACAGCGGCTCTGCATAGCCCGGGCGCTGGCGGTGAGTCCCGAGGTTATCCTTATGGACGAGCCCACCAGCGCGCTGGACCCGATTTCCACCGCTAAAATAGAAGACTTGCTCGGCGAGCTCAAGCGCCGTTATTCTATCGTCATCGTAACACACAACATGCAGCAGGCAGCCAGGATATCCGATTACACGGCGTTTCTGCTTACCGGGGACCTCGTCGAGTACGCCCCGACGAAGGACATATTTTTCAATCCCAAAGATGAGCGCACCGAGAACTACATCTCGGGCCGCTTCGGTTGAGAGAGGAAGGAACTCATGAGCACCAGAACAGCCCTCCAGGAAGAGCTGGCAAAACTTCGTTACGATATTCTCGGCATGGCCACCAGGGTGGAGGATAATCTCGCCAAGGCTATCACCGCCCTAAAAAATCAGGATACAGCCTTGGCAGCCCAGGCCAGGACAGGCGACAGAGAAGTCGACAGGCTTCAGCTTGCCATAGAGGACGCGGCGGCGGTGCTCATAGCCACCCAGCAGCCTGTGGCCAGGGACCTGCGGGAACTCGTCACCGTCTTTAAAGTGACGTACAATCTGGAAAGGGCCGGTGACTATACTGCCCACCTGGCCAAGACGGCTATCAAGTTGGCGGGCGAGGCACCATTCCGCCAGATCGGCAGGCTGGATCTCATGGCCGGCGTAGGCTTGCGGATGATCAAGGGCGCGGTGAGCGCCTACTTGAAGTGGGATGTAGAAGCGGCGAGGGCTGCTGCCTCACTGGATGATGAGATCGATCATGAGCACAAAGCCCTCATCGAGGAAACCCTGGGGCTTATGAAGGACCATCCGGAGCTCATCAAGCGGGCATCCAAGCTGCTGACGACCTCCAGCTACCTCGAGCGCTTCGGCGACCACATGACCAATGTCTGCGAGGCCGTTGTCTATATGGTGGAAGGCCGTCACCTAGAGCTGAACGACTAAAACACGGGGTTCGGCATTTCTATGGGAGGTACCATGGCCAAGGCCAGAATCTTGGTCGTCGAGGACGACACAGACATACGGGAGCTTCTCTGCTACACGCTCCAGGCGGAGGGCTGGGAAGTATCCTCAGTGCTGTCCGCCGAGGACGGACTTTCTCTACTGCAAGCCAGGGATTTCGACTGTATCGTCCTCGATCTAATGCTTCCAGGCATTGACGGTTTCGAATTTCTGCGGCGTAGCAAGAATCTTCCCGGCAAAGCTGGAATCCCCGTTTTGATAACTACGGCCAAGGGGGAGGATGCCGATGTTGTGGCCGGGCTCGAGCTGGGTGCCGAAGACTATGTCATAAAGCCCTTCAGTCCCAGAGTCCTGGTAGCTCGGATCAGGACGGCCTTGCGACGGGGCCAGGAACGTACTCCTGGACAGAGCCCTACGGCCAAGATCCGCCGGGGAGCGCTGGTCTTGGATCCCCTTAGGCACGAAGCATTCTTCGAGGACACTGCCCTGGAGCTGTCGGCCACCGAATTCTCCATTCTTAAGTGCCTCATGGCTGAGCCAGGCAGGGTATTCTCCCGTGGTCAGATCATCGACTCCGTCAAAGGCCAGGATTATCCGGTCACAGATCGGTCGGTGGACGTGCAGATTCTTTCCATCAGAAAGAAGCTGAAAGAAGGGGGGAGCCTGATAGAAACGGTCAGGGGGGTGGGGTATCGATTCCGCGCCGAGCAGTAAGCCGGGCTATGTGACTTTAGCCCGTATTGGCAGTTCGCAGGGGCAACTTTTTTAGACAGGAGCGGTACGCGGCGTATGAAGACACTTTTTGGCAAGACACTAGCCTCTCTTCTAGGCTTGAGCCTGGCCCTCTGCCTGGTTTTCGCCCTGATCTCTGTCACATTGATAGGCCAGATCCATGAAGAGATATACGATAGGGCTCTAGCCGAGACCGCAGGCCTTTTATCATCCTATCTGCCCGATCTATCAGGTTCAGCAGAGCTTCAGCGTTGGGCAAGAGAAGCCGGCGGAGTATCGGCGTATCGAATCACCATAGTCCTTGCCGACGGCCGGGTAGCAGCCGACTCCAAGGCCGATCCTTCGGCAATGGAAAACCACGGGGACAGACCCGAGATTATACAAGCCCTTGCTGGGTCCCAGGCCAAGGCTACCCGGAAATCGACCACCCTTGGCATGGAGCAACGCTACATCGCTCTGCCGGTTAAAGACAGCCAGGGCAGAATAATCGCAGCCTTCAGGCTTTCCCTGGACACCCCGGCCATGGAGTCCAGGCTTTCGGAGTTCCAGTTCCTCCTCGTGACAGTGATCGCCCTCGCGGCGGCCCTGGCGGCCTTAGTGGCAGTATTACTCTCCCGGAGCATCACGCGGCCCCTGGGCCTGCTGGCGGATGCGGCCGAATCGGCGCCCGCCGCGGGGCTTCGGGCCGCGGGGGCCTCGCCCAGGGGCCGCTTCGAGCTCAAGGACAGACGGCAGCTCCTCCGCGGCTCCCGGGAAATACGTATCCTGGGCGAGGCCCTGGACTCCATGGCCGGGGAGCTCTCAGCCCGGGCCGAATCGGCAGAAGCCAAGGAACGGGAAGTAGAGGCTATCCTGGAGGGCATCTCCGAGGCTGTACTCGCCCTGGATTCTGAGCTCAATTTGCGGCTGGCCAACAAGGCTGCCCGCCAGCTTTTCGATTTTTCACCCACAGCTGGAACTGAAGCATTCGATCCTGCCGCATCCGGCAGGACCGTTAATCCTGCGGTAAAAACCAAGCCCTGCTTGTTGGAAATCGCTCGCTCTCCCGAACTCGAGGCGGTGGCGCGCAGCGCTCTGGAAACGGCAGCGGCGGCGGAAGCCGATGTTAAACTTTATCGCCAGGGAAAGCAGCGCAGTTTTCAAGTTCTCGCCGCAGCCTACGGTAGGCAAGGCCTTTCGCAAAAACCTGAAGGCGTCGTGCTCGTACTAAACGATCTCACCGTCCTGCGCCGCCTGGAAACAGTTCGCAAAGATTTTGTCGCCAACGTCTCCCACGAACTAAGGACCCCTGTGCAATTAGTGAAGGGCTTTGCCGAAACGCTCTCCGGCGACGCCCTGGAAGATCCGGAAAAAGCAAGGCGGTTTGCGGAAATCATCGGTCGTAACGCGACTCGCATGGAACGACTCATCGACGATCTACTCTCCCTGGCCAAGCTCGAGCAGCAGGAACGGGGAAGCTTGGAAACCAGGCCAGAACTACTCCGGGAGCTCATCCAGGAAGCTCTGGCCTCGGTGGAACATGCGGCGGCGGCAAAAAATCTCAAGCTTGAACTGGATTGCCCCGAAACCCTCATGGCAGAAGTCAACGGCGGACTCCTTGTGCAGGCTGTTTTCAACTTGCTGGACAATGCTGTCAAATACTCTCCTCATTCCACATCTGTTTCGGTATCCACCGGAATAACCGATGGCCGCCTCCGCATAGAGGTACGGGACGAAGGCCCTGGAATCCCGGCGGCGGAACTGCCCAGGCTTTTTGAGCGTTTTTACCGGGTGGACAAGGCCCGGAGCCGGGAACAGGGGGGTACGGGTCTAGGGCTCGCTATCGTTCGCCACATCGCCGAAGTCCATGGAGGAAGGGCGGGGGTGGAGAGCTGGGAAGGCGAAGGCTCGCTGTTCTGGATAGAACTCCCAACAACCATGGTTACGCCTCTTGATCCGACGTAACCACGGAGCTATCGAGGCTTATATTCCTGGACAAATCTCCGTAGCCGCTGTGATAGGTTAATTTTTTCCCACTAGGGAAAATAGTTCCCATAATTTAGGTGTTATTTTCTCCGATGCTATTCATTAGAAGCCTCGCGTCGGCAGAATTTGCAGGACCTTGCTTTGCGCTGCAAAAATATAATAAATAAATACATATAATATAGAAAAATAGTAAAATATAATTAACTTTACTTAATTTTCTTTCCTTGGCACTCTAGTTGCTATATATTATCTAACGAATATTGTCTCGAACATTCCAGGAGGACTATATGGCGATTGTAACGTTAGATAAGGTAAAGAAAAATTACATGCTGGGAACTACCCAGGTCCCCGCGGTGCGGGGGGTGAGCTTCGAGATCGAAAAAGGAGATTTTATTTCCATCGCAGGCCCCTCGGGCTCTGGCAAATCCACCATCCTCAACATGATCGGATGCATGGATACGCCCAGCGAGGGCAAGGTAGTGGTGAACGGCAAGGATATATCCCAACTGACCGATTATCAAACCACCATGCTTCGCCACGAAACGATAGGATTTATTTTTCAGTCCTTCAACCTCATTCCCGTGCTGAACGTGTTTGAAAATATTGAATTTCCCCTACTTTTAGGCAAGGGCGGCAATAGAACCGCGGATAAGAAAAAGGCCGACAAGGAATGGGTAGAATACCTCATAGCCCAGGTCGGGCTGGAGCGTTGGATCCACCATAAATCCAATGAGCTCTCAGGCGGACAGCGTCAGCGAGTCGCTATTGCCCGTGCCCTGGTGACCAAGCCGACTATCGTATTGGCCGACGAGCCTACGGCGAACCTCGACTCAAAAACCGGCGAAGAAGTCATCGAGCTCATGAAGAAAATCAACCAGGACATGGATACGACCTTTATCTTTTCCACCCACGACGCCACGGTAGTGGGCATAGCCGACCACGTAATCCGCCTCAAGGACGGATTGATTACAGAGAATTTCCGCAAGGGGGCCTAAGATGCCGGTTTTAATAAAAATCGCCGCGAGGAACCTCCTCCAACACAGGGCTAAGACCCTGATTATCGGACTTATCCTCATGCTCGGCATGATAATTCTCGTGCTGGGGAATTCCCTGGTAAAAACCGCCACCGAGGGAATACG
>JAEZSM010000022.1 GCA_023421875.1 Spirochaetota bacterium
GCCTGACACCCGTTAACCCTCGTTCCTTGAGATTCGCGATGAAGCTGCCCCAGCCGGCTTTATCTTCCTTGGCCCCTTCCGCGGCCCCCAGAATCTCCCGGAACCCGTCTTCATTGACCCCAAAGGCAACAAGGATCGAGACATTCCTGACTTCATCCGCCCAGGTTCGTTTGAGCACGATTCCATCCAGGTAGACATAGGCATGGCGACCTTCAATCTTCCGGTTTCGCCAGGATTCGATCTTCTCGTAGACTTGCTTGTTCAGCTTGGAGATGAGTCCTGCCGAAGCCCTGGTACCCCACAGTGCCTCGGTAATGTCTTCCACGCGACGGACTGACACTCCAGCCAGGTACATCTCGATAAGTGCTTCTTCTACCGAGCATTCCCGGCGTTTATACCGGTCAATGATTGCGCTCTCGAAAGGAATCGTTCTCAACTTGGGTACCTTGAGTTTGACCTTTCCGGCTTTCGTTTCCAGGTTTCGTTCATACGAACCGGCCCTCGTGTCGATTCGGTCGGGACTTCGTTCATACCCTCCTGCACCGCACAGTTCGTCGGCTTCAGCGTCAAGAAGTTTGTTCAAAGTCTCCTCCACCGTGCCTCGGACGATCTCGCTCAGTTCCCGCTTCACGAGCCCTTCGTCTATTCGTATAATCTTTTCTTGTGAACCTTCTTGGTTCATGGCGCCCTCCTTTTGGCCAAGTTTGGTCTGGTAACTCAACTTAACCAGATGAGGGCGTCTCTTTTCAACTCTCTAAATGTGCGAAAAATAGTGTACGTTATCCAGAGGATTTCATCCCTTTATGCCTAAATTCAAAATGGCGGTGCATAAAAAATAAATAGTTTGGTAAGTATACAGAGAATGTTTTATCTAGAAAAATAAGTGAGCAAGGCCGGAGGGCTTGTTCCTCCGGCCTTTTTTCGACCTCTTGCTGGAGCTTAAAACCTGAACATGGAGTTCTGGGTCATGTAGTGCTCTTCGATAAAGCCTAGCTGCTTTTTCAGGTGCTCGAAATGACCATTCTCCCAGGCTGAGAGATAGTGAAGGAATTCCTTGACCTGGGGGCTCTCGACCTTGTCGGCGAATTCCCGGTAGAACTTGGCGGATTCGCTTTCCAGCTTCATGCCAATGCGCAGGGTGGACACTTCGTAGTGCTTGTCTTTGATCGCCTCTTTAAACTCGGGGGTGAAGATGGGGCTGACGGCGTCGTCGAACTTTTCGATGGCTTCGATCTTGGGTACGGTGATCGATTCGCCCTTCATCATTTGCTCGGCGATTTTCTGCAGCGCCTTGATGTGAGAATCCTCTTCGTTGGAGAGATTAAGGAATACTTTTTTCGCCTTTTTGTCGGTGGTTCTTTCGCTGGCGGCCTTGTAGAGCTCCCTTCCCTCTACTTCGCCCTGGATCGCTACGAGGAACATTTCTTTCAATTGCTCCATGTTTGCCTCCTTGGATAAGATTGGGCAGGCGGCGTTAAAATACGCCACCATAGAATGTCCATACTTAAATAATATATCGAAAACGCCATATTTAGCAAATAATTTCTTGACAATTCGATACACACATATAATACTACGAAATAGTAATTATTCTTATTTAGGATCGATTATGAACGTGAGCGCGGATGAGCTTGCAAAGCGGCTTGAAACTTTCAAAGCCAGGGCGAAAGAAGAGAGGGTGAAGCTGACTCCCCAACGGCTTGAAATCTTCAAGGCTGTGGCTAAAAGCCTTGAGCACCCCGATGCGGAGCGGATCTTCGAGACAATCCATATGTCTATGCCGACTGTATCCTTGGATACGGTTTATCGGACGCTGTGGCTCTTGGAGGATTTGGGGCTGCTGTCCACCATCGGCTCGCGCCGGGGCGGCACCCGCTTCGATGCTAATTTAAAAATGCATCATCATTTCGTATGCACCCGCTGCGGGATGATACGGGATTTCGAGAGCCCGGCGCTGGATGCCCTGCCCGTGCCGGAAGAAGCCAAGGCTTTCGGGCAGGTTTCCGGAAGCAGGGTTGAAGTGCGAGGGCTCTGCGAACGTTGTCTGCGCAAGGCTTCCCGGGAAGGGAAGTCTTGATATATCGCCAATAGAAGCAGGAAAAAGGAGAACGAACTATGGAAAAGAAGAAAAAATTGACCACCGTGGCGGGCGCCCCGGTGGTGGACAACCAGAACATCATGACAGCAGGGCCGCGTGGGCCGGCGCTGCTTCAGGACGTGTGGTACTTAGAAAAGCTGGCCCATTTCGACAGGGAGGTGATCCCCGAACGGCGGATGCATGCCAAGGGCTCGGGAGCCTTCGGCACTTTTACCGTAACCCAGGATATCTCGAAGTATACCAAGGCCAAGCTCTTTTCCCAGGTGGGCAAGAAGACCGATGTCTTCGTGCGCTTTTCCACCGTGGCCGGAGAGCGCGGGGCCGCCGACGCCGAGCGGGATATTCGGGGCTTCGCGATGAAGTTCTACACCGAGGAAGGCAACTGGGACCTTGTGGGCAACAACACGCCGGTGTTCTTCTTGCGGGATCCAAAAAAATTCCCCGACCTGAACCACGCGGTCAAGCGGGACCCTAGGACAAACCTGCGGAGCGCCAAGAATAACTGGGACTTCTGGACCAATCTGCCAGAAGCCCTGCATCAGGTGACTATCACAATGAGCGACAGGGGCATACCCTTCTCCTACCGCCACATGAATGGCTACGGCAGTCACACCTTTTCCATGATCAACGCCAAGGGCGAGCGTTTCTGGGTAAAGTATCACCTCAAAACCCAGCAGGGCATCAAGAATATGACCGATGCCGAGGCCGAGGCCGTGATCGGCAAGTGCAGGGAGAGCCATCAGCGGGATCTCTACGACGCCATTGAGCGGGGCGAGTACCCCCGCTGGACTATGAGTATTCAGGTCATCCTCGAAAAGGACGCGGCGAAGTTCCCCTTCAATCCTTTCGATCTGACCAAAGTCTGGCCCAAGGGAGAGTACCCCCTGCATGAGGTAGGGGTGCTGGAAT
>JAEZSM010000148.1 GCA_023421875.1 Spirochaetota bacterium
CCTCAAGAGGGTACCGATGTTGTCGCCAGCCTGACCTTCATCCAGAAGCTTGTTGAACATCTCGATGCCGGTTACTACGGTGGACTTGGTCGGCTTGATTCCAACGATTTCGACAGTCTCGTTAAGCTTGATAATTCCACGCTCCGCACGACCGGTTACGACGGTGCCGCGGCCGGAGATGGTGAAGACGTCCTCAATGGGCATCAGGAAGGGCTTATCGGTGAGACGGACGGGATCGGGGAAGAATTCATCCATGGCATCCAGAAGATCCTGGATGGGCTTGGTGGCTTCGGGATTTTCCGGCTCGGACATGGCTCTGAAGGCGGAACCCTTGATGATGGGGGTCTTGTCGCCGGGGAACTGATAGAAGTTGAGAAGGTCGCGGACCTCTTCCTCGACCAGCTCGATGAGCTCGGCATCGTCCACAAGGTCTACCTTGTTGAGGAAGACCATGACCGAGGGAACACCTACCTGGCGGGCCAGGAGGACGTGCTCACGGGTCTGGGGCATGACCGAGTCGGGAGCGGAGACGACGAGGATTGCGCCGTCCATCTGGGCAGCGCCGGTGATCATGTTCTTGATGTAGTCGGCGTGTCCGGGGCAGTCGATGTGGGCATAGTGCCGCTTGGTGGACTGATACTCCAGGTGTCTGGTGTTGATGGTGATACCACGGGCTTTCTCTTCCGGAGCGTTGTCGATCTGATCGTAGTTGAGAACCTTGTCGCCGAACTTGCGTCCGCAGTACATGGTGATGGCTGCGCTCAAGGTCGTCTTGCCGTGGTCGATGTGTCCGATCGTACCGACGTTCATATGCGGCTTGGTACGCTCGAATTTTTCTTTGGCCATATCTTGTTCCTCCTTGGCATGTCACCGGCTCTTCTCGCACGAACGCGGACGCCGCATGATACTGTCCGCCGGAATATAGCCGTCGGATCCTGCTGCCATATGAATGTTCTTGTAAAGGCTCTCGGATTATAGAGGAACTGTCAAGGCTTATCAAGTGGCCAGGCCGAGGATTAGCAGATTTTTGCCGTTTGGGTCTTTTTCGCTAGCCCAGGGCGGGCCTACAAAAAGGCCCTTGTGGCTTCATAGCCTGCAAAACGGGCCTGGAATTGGGCTCTTCCCTTGCTCATGGAACGTAGTTCCGACGCGAAACCGAAGAGCCGGGACATGGGGGCCTTGGCGACGATGCTCTTGGATCCCAGGCTTTCTTCCACCGATTCGATACGCCCGCTACGGGTTGATATCGAGTTCAACACCGGGCCGAAGTGCTCGTCCGGGCAGTCAATGTCGATGCGCATGATTGGTTCCAGAATTTCCGATCCCGCCTCGAGCAGAGCTTTTCGCGTGGCAAGGGCTGCGGCGGCTTCAAGGGCTATTTCGCCGTTCCTGCCGGTCTGGCTGGCCGGAGGGCTTAGGCTGATCAACGTAAGCTCGGCCCCCTCCAGGGGGTAGCCCTGGGAGGGTCCTACAGCCAGGGCTGCGGTAGCCCCACGCTTGGCGGCGGCCAGGTACTGGGGCTGGGCCCGGAGGCTGGGGTTTTGGAGCAAGGTTACGCCCTGGAGGTCTCGTTTGCCCTGCACTGCGACCTCCACCGATACCCTAACCCGTTCGCCGCCTAAGTCTCGGTCGAAGTTTTCTAGCATTTTTACGCTTTTTACAAGCCGCTCTTTAAGCTGGACCTTGGGATTGCCGGTGCGCACTGTCAAGCCGAATTCCCGTTTGAGCCGCTCGGCGAGTATTTCCAAGTGCAACTCCCCCTGCCCCGCCACTTCGAAACGGCCGGTTTCCTTTTCTTCTTGTACCCTGAGCGAGAGGTCTTCCAAGGCCAGTGCATCCAGGGCGGATCGCAGGCTCGGCAGGTCCTGTAAGGTTGCTGGTTCGAAGACCTGACTCAATACGGGTACCGGGATATCCAAGGCTTCGAAGAGGATGGGATGTTTCGGGTCGCAGAGGCTGGCGCCGGGTTCGATGTCCGAGGCCTTTATAGCGACTATTTCGCCGGGCCCTGCTTCCTTGAGTTCGATGAGACTGTCGGCCTGGATGCCGAAAAGACGTTTGACCTGGATATTTTTGCCGGAACGGGCGTCGTGGAGCTTTTGTCCAACGCCTAAGGTTCCTGTCCAAATTCTAGTCCAGGCGTAGAGTTCGCCCGAATTGTCTTTGAGGCTTTTAAACACGAAGGCTGCGGCTGGCTGGGCTGGGTCGGGCAACAGGCGCCTTTTTTCTCCAGTTTTCGGTTCGATTCCTTCGGGGATGAGGGCTTCGGAGGGGGATGGCAGCAGGTTTTCGATCGCGTCGAGGAGCAGGCGCACCGAGCAGTCGACGAAGGCTGAGCCGCAAAAGAGGGGCACAAGATGACATTCCCGCAAAGCCTTGGCCGCGGCGTTAGTTAGAAGTTCCTGCGGGGCTTCGCGGTCGGTGGCGAAATTCGAGAGGATTTCCTCGTCGCTCTCGGCGAGTTTTTCGATCAGGCCTGCCCTGGCGTTTTGGAGGGCAAAGCGTTGGGGTTCTGACAGGGCTACTGCCTCGATGGGGGTTCCGGAGTTCTCCCGGTCTTCGGTGAGCCGTTCGGCTTCAGGCTGGTCTTTGTCCAGATAGAAGGCGTTCATGGTCAACAGGTCGACAATACCGATCCAACGTTGTCCTTCGTAGATTGGAAATTGAAGCGCGGCGGCATTGGGTTCCAGGTTTGCGTTCAGGTCCTGTAGTATTCCGAAAAAATCAGCCCCTGCCCTGTCCATTTTGTTGACGAAGTAGAGTCTGGGCAGGTTCCGGGCTGCGCAGGCTTTGGCTATCACTTCGGTGCGGGCCTGGACGCCGGAAACGGCACAGAGGGCTATGACGGCTCCGTCCAGGATTCTTAAGGCCCTGTCTACTTCGTTGCCGAAGTCAACATGGCCGGGGGTGTCGATGAGGTGTATGAAGGAACCGCCCCATTGAAAACGCACGGCGGCGGATTTTACGGTGATGCCATGAAGGCGTTCTACCGAGAGGTAGTCGGTGCTGGTGGTGCCTTCGTCTACGTCGCCTGCTTCGCGCTTAAAACCCGCCAGGTGGAGCATTTTCTCGGTGATAGATGTCTTGCCGGCGTCCACGTGGGCAAGTACGCCGATATTGCGGATTCTCTGCGTTTCGAGGATGTGGATTCCGGGGTTCGGCGCGGCCATGATGGGGGATAGTATAGTCATTCTGAGGGGGATTAAAAAGCCTGCGAAACGATGCTGAGCGGCACCGTACGCCAACGCTCGCTTCGCTCGCTATAGCGAATAAAGCATTCGCAAATAATAATAAAAAAGCCCTGCTATGCAGGGCTTAATTTTCAAGAAAGTATTACTACCAACGGTAATGTGC
>JAEZSM010000210.1 GCA_023421875.1 Spirochaetota bacterium
GCCATATCCTCGGCGGAAAAAAGCTCCTTACCCCAGGCTTCCTTCGCGGTCGGTCTCGCGCCAGAAAGGGATTCTGACACGGCTGCCCGGCCTGATCCGGCATCTTCTTTTTCCCCGGAGCTCTCACCGTGGCGGGCCAGCTTCTGCTCCAGGCTGGCAAAGCGTCCCTGAAGCTCCCGAGCCCTCTGGAGCACCTGTTCGGGGATTCCCGCCAATCCTGCCACGTGGAGTCCGTAAGAACCGGCAGCGGGACCTGGCTTGAGCTGTTTTAAAAAGACAATCTCCCCTTCGTTCTCCAGCACAGCCATGCTCAGGTTGAGCATCTTGGGATGGTCGAGGGAGGTGAGTTCGTGATAGTGGGTGGCAAAGAGTGTGCGGCATCCTATGCCGTCCAGGAGCATTTCGCTGACAGCCCAGGCTATGGAGACTCCGTCCAGGGTGCCCGTTCCCCTTCCCACCTCGTCCATTATCACCAAGCTTCGCTTGCTGGCGGTATTGAGGATGTACGCTGTCTCGTGCATCTCCACCAGGAATGTGCTCTCGCCCCTGGCCAGGTTGTCCTGGGCGCCGACCCGGCAGAAGATCTTGTCCACCAGGCCTATCGACGCAGCCTGGGCTGGCACGAAGGATCCCAGATGGGCCATGAGACAGATCAGTGCTGTCTGGCGAAGGACCGTGGACTTGCCTGCCATATTCGGACCGGTGACCAGGGCGAACCCGGCGGAATCGGCGTCAAGTTCGATATCATTGGGCACGAAGGCCCCCGGAGGAAGACAGGCTTCCACCACAGGGTGCCTCCCTTGGCGTATCGACAGTCCGCTGCCTTCGTTCAGCGTTGGTCTCGAATAGGCGCCCTCGGTGGCCGCCTGGGCGAAAGATGCAAGGCAGTCGATCTGGATAATCGCCTGGGCCACCGCTTCCATGGAGGGGATAAATTGTTTCAGTCCTTCCCTCAGGGAAAGAAAAAGGCTTTTTTCCAGTACGACTATCTTCTCGGTAGCGCCGTGGATGTCGCTTTCAATCTCCGCCAACCGATCGGTGGTATAACGTTCTCCGGTCACCAGAGACTGCCGGCGTATAAAGTGTCTAGGCACGGCGTCGAGCTTACCCTTGCTCACCTCCAGGTAGTACCCGATAATCTTGTTGTAGCGGATGCGGAGATTCTGTATGCCCGAAGCAGCCCTCTCCTCTTCCAAATATGCTTCCAGCACCCTGTTGGAGTTGTGCTTGACCTCCCTCAGCCTGTCTAATTCGGCGCTGTACCCCTCACGCATGAGGTTCCCTTCGGTAAGCAGGATCGAGGGATCGTCTTTTATCGAAGTATCGATACCACGTATGGCCTGGGAACAGTCAGACTGGGCATCCTCGTCCGCATCGCCTTTGAGCAGGCCGGGTGCAGTCTTTTCCTTTAAAAAGCGCAGGGAGGCCAGGGAGGATCGAAGGGAATCCCTAAGCGCGAGGATATCCTTGGCGTGAGCCTTGTCCATGGCCAGCCTGGCGATGAGTCGTTCGGTATCCAGGACACCTGCCAGGACTCTCCGCAGTTCGTTGAGCACAAGCTGCTCTCGGTAGAGGAACTCCACCGAATCCAGCCGCGCTTCTATGCGAGCCCTGGATCTGAGGGGCTGGAGAATCCACTGCCGTATCCGGCGGGCGGCTCCGGCAGTCTTGGTTCTGTCTAAAACCGACAGCAGACTGTCCCGTCTGCCCGAGTCGGAAAGATTTCGCACCAGCTCGAGGTTTCTTCTCGTCGCCTCGTCCAGACCCAGGTATTCTTCAGAATCGTAGGGGAGCAGGGCTCGTATATGGGGACTTCTGACTTTAAGGTTTTCGTCGAGATACTCCAGAAGGATATCGGCGGCGGCTAACGCAGGGTCTCCATCCGAGAAACCAAATCCTTTCAGGGATGCCAGGCCGAAACGTCGGGCCAGGGTTTCAGAGGCTTTTTTGGCATCGAAGGACCAGTCAGGCCGTTTTTCAACCATCAAGCCTTCCAGTTCCCGTAGGCTTGCCGCCAAGGCTGGCCTGTCGAAAAGGGACTGCTGGATGATAAGCTCCCTGGGCGAGAGTCTGTGGATTTCCGAACGGAAAAACTCCTCCCCCGTCCCTCCCTCGTCGAGCTGGGAATGGGTCCTGAATTCGCCTGTGGACGCATCGAGGCTGGCGATGCAGACCCTGCCGTCGAGGGCACAGGCGCAGACGGTATAATTATTGCTGTCCTGATCCAGGAAATCTTCTTCGATCGTTGTACCAGGGGTTACAACCTCGATCACATCCCGCTGGACAATTCCTCGGGTGCTCGGCTGGCTGAGCTGCTCGCAAATGGCAACCTTTTTGCCGGCCTTCAGCAGCCGGGCGATATAGGGTTTATAGGCATGGTAGGGAATGCCGCACATGGGCTGACCCTGGCGTTGGGTTAGGGTCAGGTCCAAGAGGGCGCTGGCCTGCACCGCATCGTCGAAAAACATTTCATAAAAATCGCCCAGGCGAAAAAAGAGAATCGCATCCCTGTATCGGGCCTTGATGCGCCGGTACTGGTCGAGCATTGACAGGCGTTCAGCCAAGGATTCGCTCCCGCCGCATGGTTACTGTCCGCTTGACAATGCCTGGATCACCTTGTCGGTGATATCCACCGAAGGGCTGTTCCATAGGACGAGATCGGATTTTTTATCCTCCGGGGCAAGGTTGAGCACCATTGAATAGCCCTCGGTCTCGGCCACCAGGGCTATGGTGGAACCGAGGCGCTGGACGAAACTCAGGTTGGCGCTGACGACCTTGGCTAGGATGTCCAGTTCGTTCTGGCGCTGGGCAGCGTATTGCTTGACCTCCTGGGTCTTTCTGTCGATTTCATTCTGATAATGCTTGGCGGTCAGGGTGGCGCCCATGGCTTCCAGCTCTGCCTTGCGGGCGCTCAGGTCCCGCACTTCGGCCGTCATCGTATTTATCTCAGCCTGAATCTCGGCCTTTTTCGCCTCAAAATTCTTGAGCGAGTTCTGGTCTATGGGAAAGGCCGCGAGTACCCTGGCCATGTTCAGCACGGCCACCCTGGTAATCTGCTGCGCCTGCAAAGGCAGGCCGACGCCGACCAAGAGAAATCCCGCGAGAAAAACGGAGAAAAATCTTCCAGAAAGCCCTGAGGCTCTCCTAATCATATAAACCTCCCTTGCATGCAAGCCGCTCTAGTACAGAGGCTGAGTGATGCTGAGCACGAAATCGAAATCCCATCCCTTTGTTTTCCAGTCAATATTCGCTCCATCGAAGGAAAAACGCTTGACGAAATAAAAGCGGAAGGGGAATTGGGGAATGGTGAAGCGCAGCCCAAGGCCGGTGCTGAAGGCCATGTTGCTCCAGCCGAGGGAAGAGAATCCCGTACTGGGAATGGCGGCCGGGATCGATTGCGTCATGTCCAGCATGCCTGTCTCGGTCTTCATGGCGCCTGAATCGACAAATAGGTCCAGCCAGAGCATCTGCTCGACTATAGGCATTCTCAATTCCAGGGAATTCTCCCAGAGCATGACACCCCTGGCTCCATAGAGGTTGTCCCAGCCCCGGGCGTTGAAGACGCCGTCCAGACTGATCCAGTCCTTCGTGACATTGAAGGTATACCAGGGTTGGCTAAAAAGCGCCTGGAATCCCGTATGGGCCATAAGCACCCATTTGAAGTTCCAGGTTTCGCTCAGGGGAATGGTGAAGAGGGTATGATATGCCTCCAGCTTAGTCTCCGACTTCAGGTAGTGCTGACGCTCGTCGGGGAGCAAGCCGGTGAGAGTAAGGCGTTGACCTGCATAATAGCCCGAAGAAGGATTGTACCAGTAATCGAGATTGTTGAGGTAAAATCTTCCATAAAGCCTGTTGGTGAGCAGCCACTGCCCATTGGTGCGCCTGAATTCAGCCTCGTAGGGGCGGTATTTCGTGTCGTCGAACTGGATCATGTCGAGACCCGAGCTCACTCCCCCCGCCGCGCCAAGATCGCCGATACGATAGCGCTGAGCATAACCCAGGTTGAAGCCAAGGCTGAAATCCCAGTTTTCATAGGGCATGAGGTATTGGTCTGGGATGGAGGAGAGGGATCCGCTCCATTGGCCTGCGCCGCTTACGAGGGAGCTATAGGGATCGGGAATGTCCTCGTCGGTAAAGATCGGGGCGATAATGTCCTGCCCAGTAGTCTCAGAACTGTGGCTGAAGCCGAAACTTAGGCCCCGGGAAATGCGTTTTCCGAATAGCCATCCTTCGCTGAAGGAGGTTTCAAAGGTCTGTTCGGTGGGTGAGAGCGTGAGGTTGACCGCAAGGTTACGTCCCATGCCGCCCAGATTCCTGTCGTTCCACTTCACGAATCCGGATAGGGGAAAGGAGTCCCTGCTGCCCAGACCGCTTAGGGTTACGCCGAACTGGATGTCGGCGGTGCTCATCTCCTCCACGGTAATGACGAGGTCCATGAGATTGTCGGCGCTGCCCTGGTAGAATTCCGGCTGGGCATTGGAAAAATACTGTAGGTTGTATAAATTTCTTAAACCCTCGATGATCTTTGCCTGGGAAAAGATGTCTCCCTCTTCCAGGGGAACCTCCCGGGCAAGGACAAAGTCCTTTGTCTTTTCGTTTCCCTTAAAGCTGAGGTTCTCGATATGAGCCCTGTCACGCTCGACGATCGAGACCTGGTAAGAGATGCTTCCGTCGGCCTCGTTGCGGCTCTCGCTCATGCCGATCTGGTTGTATATGTAGCCCGACTCGTAATACAGATTATCGATTTTCTGCTTGTCCTGGACCAGGCGCTTGTAGTTGAGAACGCTGCCTTCCTTTAAGGAGATCAGCTCCCTGAGCCGTTTCTCCTCGAAGATGTCGTTTCCCTGGAATGATACCCCCGCGAACTTCCACTGTTTGCCCTCGGATATGGCCAGGGTGATAATAAGCCAGTTTTTGCCGCTGTCGTCCTCTTTTTCGTACTCTTTGAATACATCGATGATTTTTGCGTCCACGTAGCCCTTGGATTGATAATAATCCACGATGGCCAGTTTGCTCTCTTCGAGTTTAGCCTCCTGGAATGCACCGCTTTGGAACAAAGCGGCTTCCTTGAGGCTCATCTGGGACTTGAGGGTCCTTTCGGACATGGAGGTGTTGCCGGAGAACCGAATGCTCCTCAAGGCAACCTGCTCCCCCTCTTTAATGGCAAAACTGAGGACGAGAAGTGAGCTGTCCGAACTGGGAACCGCCTGATGGGTCACCTCCGCGTCGGGATAGCCCTTTTCGAGGTACAGTTTCTTTATTGCCACATCGTCAAGACTGATCTTGTTTTCGTTATAGATATCCCCTGCCTTACTGGATATTACCGCAAGAATCTCCGAAGCGCGGAGCCCTGAGTTGCCGGAAATGCGTACAGAAAGAATCGATGGCTTTTCTTTGACCACAAAGAGTATGGCCAAGCGCTGCTTGGTCTCGTCCAGCGCGATCGCCTGGGGCTCTATTGTTTCGAACCAGTCCAGCTCATAGAGTTTAGCCTGAATTTCGAGCCATAGATCAGGCGTGAAGGGGCTGCCGATATAATTTCTGAGCAGGCTGTCTAGTTCTGCCTTGCTCGCCTTCTTGAGCCCTTCCCAGCGGATGCTCTCTATCGGCTTATCCCAGAACCATTCTGTGTCAGCCTCCTGGGCCATGACAGACCCGCAAAGAGCCAGGAGCAAAATTGTTGCGATTATTCCAATTGATCTTTTCATTACTGTATCCTCGACCCTGCTAATACACGAAACGCCAGCTGAGGCTCAATTCCTGGCCGCTTACGAGGGAGCCCTCTCCGATGAAGGGGGTTATGCTCCAACTGATCTGTCCGAAAGGCGAATCGAATTCTATACCAAATTCGGAGTCTAGTCGCAAACGAGAAGAACTCACAAGGGGGTCTTCCCTGAATCGCAAACTCGCATGAAAGAAGGCCGAATCGGTGAGGTACCTGCCCATGTAAAGTTCGCTCTGGTCCAGATATCGCGCCAGCGGATCCTCAGGATTCGGCTCGGAAGCCGGCTTTGTCAGGTCCAAAAGCCAGCGCTGCATGAAAGAGGATCGGATGAACACTATGTCCATTCCCAGGGCTTTTTGCACTCGCTGCTCAAAGCTTTTAAAGATGTTGAGCTGAGGGATGAACTCCGATGATGCGATGGCGGCCTCCCGAATCGTAAGACTTTCCGTGGTGTCGGCGGCCAGAACCCCTCCCGACATGATGGCGATCAGCTCGGTCTCGCTGTAGAAGGGAATGGAGCTGAGTCGGGGATTGAGGTTGGAAAGAGGAGCCTTTTCGGTCGAGAGATTGATGCGCACTACTCCATCCCTTCCCGATTCCCTGAGCTCTGCGTTCACCGTTACCAGGGGGTTGAATTTCGCGCTGTTTTCAGCGAAATCGATGGTGGCGCTGCGGATAAAGAAGTTCCTGAGATAATAGAACACATAGCCTGAACGGAGATCGATAGCCCCGTCGAGGGTGAACTCGCCACTGCCGGAATCGAATTTTAGGTATAAGAGGCTACCGGGTAGAGTAAAGCCCCGGATGATCGGAAGGTTACTGTCAGGGAGATATACTTCCAACTGCTTGCCGAAGTTGATGGTGGCGTCGATCCTAAAGGCAGGCGCCCCTGGATCGATAGGCTGCTGGGCTTCGGGTCCAAATCCCTGGGGATCTATCAGGGCCTGCCCCCTGTCCAGGTAAACGGCCCCTGTGGCCACCAAGGTTCCTGCCTCCAGGCTGAGGGCTATGTCCAGCTGGGCCCTGGCGTCTATAAGGGTAATTCCGGCTATCTTGGTGGAGAGAATGACCACGGAATCGTTCCGGGTTACTACATTGAAGCCAAGGTCGGACAAGGTCCAGTTGTCCAGCAAGCCTGAGGCGGACAATTCCACCGCTCCCGTGCTCAGGGGAACGACGGTCGGCACAAGCTCGACATTCCGGCCAGAAAAATTGACATAGCTATTGAAAGGCCCAATACGATCCTTGAGCAGGGCGGTGGATTCGATAATGCCGTTCTCCACTGCCAAGGTGCCATTTATTTCAGGATCGACCATAGGGCCGCTGATGTTCAGGGAGCCTGATAGATCCCCATCCAGTATTTGGAGGTTTTCGACGGGAAACAACGAGCCGAATCTGGCAAGATCAACCCTGATGTCTTCCACCGTTGCCGAGAGCTGATTTCCGCTCATGCGACCTCTCGCTGAGGCAAGAAGAGGAAAATCGTCCGCGAGCACAAGCTCGAATGAACCGTCTGGGGCCAAGGAAGCCTCAAGATCTCCGCCGCCGCCTTCGAGTTGGAATCCGCCCTTGCCATATGAACCAGAAAACGTCCAACTCCTTACCAAGGTTTCATGAAACTTGATATTCGCCAAGGTTCCAGTGAACTCCGCTGAAAACCCTCCGTCATTCTGCTCAGCCGACCGATCACCAAAGCGGAATTCCGCATCGCTTACGATGATAGCTTCCAGGCTTTGTCCTCCCAGGGAATTTTTATAATCCCCCACAAATTGGGCCTTGCCTTCTTCCAATGAAACCTGGGCGTCAATTTTTTCGATGCGATGCCCGGCATACTCGATGGAGGGCATTTCCACGTTGAGTCTGCCTTCTATCAACTCCGATTTCATCACAAGGTTCAAAGGCTGGTTCTTCAAGGATCCGTTTTCTAATTCAGCCACCAGTTCAAGCGCAGGCAGCCGATTCCAGATTACTGTCGTTCCGTCTATGGCGGAAATATCTAAGACACCCTTAGCCTTCAAGCTTCCCTTCAGTTCTCCAGAAACATCTTCAGGAATGAATTTCGCAAGGGAAAATCCAGTAAAATCTATTTGGGCGTCGATGCTCTCCTTCGAGTAAAGCGCCTCGATGACATAGCTTTCGCCGGGGTTCTCAAGACCGCTGAACCTGCCGGAGAGCTTGATGTCGGGCAGGTGGCTTCCGAGGGGTATTGTCTTACCCAAACTTCCACGCAAATCCCCCTTAAGTCCGTAGCCCGCGCCATTCACCCACAGCCGATCTACCTCCAGCTCTCCCTTCCCGTACCGATACCCTTCCGCCCTCAGCTCTGGATACTCTTTCGCCCCCTCATACCGCAGCCCAAGCCCCTTCCCCTCTAC
>JAEZSM010000009.1 GCA_023421875.1 Spirochaetota bacterium
AGCCGGGATCGGATTCCAGGGTGGCGTGGTATTTTTCCTGAGGCATGGTGAACATGTGGTGGGCTGCTTCCCAGCGACCCTCTTCCTCGTTGTACTCGAACATGGGGAAGTCCACGATCCAGGCGAATTTGAACTCATTGGGATTCAAGAGGCCCAGGTCCTTGCCCAGCTTGCTCCTCACCGCGCCCAGCGAGGTACAAGCGATCTTGGCCTTAGCGTCGGCTACCATGAGGATCAAGTCCCCCGGTTTGGCGCCTAAGCCAGCCACTACTGCGGCTGCGTTGCCGGCAAAGAATTTGGACGCGCCACCTTCCAGGGCGGCTACTCCCTCGGCGGCGGCTGCAGAGCCCTCTGCGGCCTTGGCGACCTTCATCCAGGCCATACCCTTAGCCTTATAGATCTTAGCCTGGGCTTCCAGTTCCTCGATCTGTTTGCGGGAATAGTCGGCCTTACCGGGCACTACCAGGGCTTTGACCGTACCGCCGGCTGCGAGCGCGTCCTTGAAGGCCTGGAAGGTGCAGGCTTCGATGTAAGGCTTGAAATCCTGCATGGCCATGCCAAAGCGGAGGTCAGGCTTGTCGCTACCATAGAGATCCATGGCCTCGTCGTAGGAGAGGCGTGTAAAGTGCTCGGGCAAAGTTATTCCCAAGGCCTTTTTAAATACATGGCCCATGAGGCCTTCACACATTTCCAAAACATCGTCCCGCTTTACGAAGGACATTTCGATATCGATCTGGGTAAATTCCGGCTGCCTGTCGCCCCGGGCATCCTCGTCGCGGTAGCAGCGGGCTAGCTGGAAATATTTATCGAAGCCCGACACCATGAGAATCTGCTTGTAAAGCTGTGGCGACTGAGGAAGGGCGTAGAATTTGCCCGGGTAGAGCCTGGAGGGAACAAGATAGTCCCGGGCGCCTTCGGGGGTGGAGCGTATGAAGGTGGGGGTTTCTATCTCGTAGAAACCCTGGCTGACCATATATTCCCGTACCGCAAAGGCCGCCTCGTGGCGAAGCCGCAGCTTGCGTTGCATTGAAGCCGAGCGCAGGTCCAGATAGCGGTAGGCCAGGCGGGTATCTTCCTTGGCATCACTCTGCTCGTCTATCTGGAAGGGCAGAACCTCGCACTTGGATAGGATGACAATATCCTGGCAAACCACCTCGATGGCTCCGGTGTCCATATCGGGATTGACCATGGATTCCGGCCTGCCGCGTACGCGACCTTTAACCGCCACGCAGTACTCGTTTTTAAGTTCCGCCGTCGTCGCTAGAAGGGCTGCGGGGGAATCGGCGTCCACCACCACCTGGGTTATGCCGTAGCGATCCCTCAGGTTGATGAAGGAAATGCCTCCGTGGTCTCTTTTGCGATGAACCCAACCGTTGAGGACGACAGAATTGCCTATATCAGCTGCTCTTAACTGGCCACAGGTGACCGTGCGCTTGGAATATTCCATGATCGCGTATTGTATCCATCCGGGCCTGGGTGGACAAGGTAGGAGGGCCTGTCGGCGGCGCTGCGCTTCATTTTACGACTTGAAGTGACGATTTTATGGAGCACGGGATCGAATCATCGAAGTCCTAAAACGAGTTTCACACCTTCTTCTATCTCTTTCATCAACTCTTTTTTAAGAGTGCCCGCCACCGACGTAAGCCTCTTTTTATCTATCACCGTTACCTGGGATACTACCGCTACCGAATCTTTCGTCAATCCTGATTCTTCTTTATCTAAATATATGTTGCCAGGGGCTTCGGCCAGTAAAAGGTTGGTCGTCAAGGGAACGATTATCACCGTGCCGATCTTGCTTTTATTGAACGCATCGGCTTGGAGTATCACGACAGGCCTAAAAAAGCCCGGCTCGCTGCCGAAGGGCATGCCAAAGTCGGCCCACCAGATTTCACCACGCATCATTCTTAGTCAGCTCCCGCAATGCCTCGACTTGCGGATGGTCGGTTTCTTTTAAGGAGGCTTCTTGGATAGACGATTCATCCGAATAAACCCGATTCAAGGTTGCGGTAATATCTTCCGCCGCATGTTTATCGATAAACTCCTGCAAAGCCTTGGCGAATAATTGACTGCGGGGGAGTCCCAAAGATTTGGCCGTCTTTTCGGCTGCTTTATAGAGGCGATCGGGCAAAGAAATAGCGGTTTTCATGTCTGTAGTATAACCACGGTATAACTAAATGTCAAATTTTCTTTCCCCTAGGTTGGTGACGATCTATGGCTTTTACTGAAGTTTATTAGAGTTTTGATAGGATGTCATGAATTCCTCCATGGTCCTCAGGTTCTAAAAACCTTAGAAAAATATTCAAGCATCGCGGGGCGCCCCTCTTGAAGCCTGCGCCCGTAGAAAGCCTGGATTTCTCCATACGCATAGCCGGCAGGAAGATGTCGCGAAGGGATGGGCGGCTCGCTTGCCTCGACCCGCTCCCAATGAACCGCAGCTACGTAAAGCAGGCGCCGTGCAAATTCGTCGCCAGCATTCGCCTGGTGCGCCAACTCATCGGGCAGAAAGTCCTTGAGAAGCTTAAGATATTCACGCAGTTCTTTCTGCCGGGAATCCAGGTCGAACAGCGAGAGCACCCGACTAACGAGGCTTTCATCCTCAATATCCGGACAGGTGAATAGGAAAAAATTCTTCTCCAGGCCAAGGCTGCGTACCGCCGCCATCAGACTGTCCGTTTCGATTCGCCCGTGGATGTAGGTGTTCTGGGCGAGCTTACGGAATCCGTATGACTTAAGAAGGGCGCGCAGGGATGCGCGCTCCTCTTGTTCGGGCGTCGAGAACGAGAAGACCGCCAGCAAAAAACCCTCGGGCCGCTGGTCCGCGCGCACCTGGGCAAGCCCTCTGGCGAAGGTCGCCGGCGCCAGCTGATAGCGGGTATGTCTGCTCCCCTCCTTCTGGGCGATTACCGAGCCTTCCTGTTTTGCCCTGGAAAGGGCAGTGCGGATCGTCCCGTCCTCGATCCCTGCGAAGCCTGCAAAATCTCGTATGCCTTCCAGCGAAGGCCAGGGCAGATCCTCGCCCGAGAAAAGCCCGGCGCGAAACACTAACGGTGTATGAATCGCCGCCTTCGCGCTGAGCGGGAAGGCGGCCATGAAAGCGGGACTTTTGGCCATGTAGTAAGTCTTACCTTCGCTTGAGGGTAAAATAAAGGGTCGTGGTGACTATCCAGATTCCCGCCATTATCGCGATATTGAGCCAGCCCGCGGGCTTGTCGTGGAAAAACGCAATGGTCTTGAACCGTGGGATTATGTCGCCGCGAACCCCGGTGCCTAAGGCGCGGACCGCCGCCTGGATGAAGGACATGAGAAACCATCCAATAGTCAGGTTAACGACAAAGCTTCCGAGATTGAAATTGAACTTGGGCATAGCACACTCCTATTGTTACGAAAAATAACAATGTATTCATAATATGTAACAAATATGGAATGTGTCAAGCCGGACAAATAGGTTCTTTTAGAGCTCGTTTCAACGTTGACCTGGGTAAGGAAAATTCTTACACTTGTATAAACTAGGTTTTCAGGAGATAGGTCGATGATTACGAGCAAGCTGACGAGCAAGGCCCAAACAACTATACCCCAGGCTATACGAAGAGCGCTTCTACTGCGAGAAGGAGACGAGATCGCCTATGTAATTGAAGGAGATCGCGTAATCATTACAAGGCTAGAGAAAGGATTATCGGAAAATCCTTTTGCAACCTTCGATGAGTGGGCGTCTGAAGCCGATAGGGAAGCGTATGCCGGACTTTAAAACCTGGGATATTGTCAAAGTGCCATTCCCTTATAC
>JAEZSM010000063.1 GCA_023421875.1 Spirochaetota bacterium
GGATGGCAGTCCTTGGCATGATCCACCTGGACCAGGGCCTCAAGTTCTGGCCAGAAGCTTGCCACAAAGCCTGTCTCTCCCAGGAACTCCAGGGCAGCGGAGGAGTCGGGTCCCTGCAGGATATGACTGAGCAGGTCTTTCTGCCAGAGCTTCAATGGGGAAGCGGGCATGGGTAGCCTGGGAATAGGCTCCACATCGCTTTTTTTCAGCCTGGAAAGGTAAAGGCAGGTTTCAAAGAGACTGTTCTCCTGATCCTCGCCTGAAGGAACGAAGTTTCTTTCCCGCAGGTCGCCGTAGACTCCGCTCGGATCATAGTACCTGCCGTCCAGAGGATTTCTTCGAAAATCGGTGATCGCAAAGCTTCCGAGTCTCTCCTGGTTTACAGTATCTCTGCAGAGAAAACGGGCGCCAGCCCCCTCGCTGCCGAGCTCTAGGGCTGCGTCAGCGTACGGAAGGGAAGGATATTGCAGCGATTCAAAAATCCTAGCGAGATCTATGATGCTGCCTTGGACAAGGTAGAAGGCTGGAGCCTGGGGGGCGGAGAGCCCATAATATGAATCAATGGCTGTGATGCCGTATTCCCTGAAGGGAATGCCGGCCTTCGCCAGATTTTCCTCAGTCGCTGTCATCGCTAGAAAGATACGGAGCTTGGGAAAAAAGGGCAACCGGCCTGCTCAGTCCCGCTTCTCTATCATCTTTTTTAAGCTGACGAGAAAATCGCTCTTAGGATCCACGGCAAACCTGAGCTGCTGTTCACCCTTAGAACTGCCGAAGCGGATTTCGAAGGCGAGAAAAGGAGTCCCGAAGAGAAAATCCAGGAATTTGTGCCCGGGAGTCTGCACGCTGACGATGGTACCGTAAGGTATGAAGATGTCTTCATTCGCTCGCAAAGAAACAGGAGCTGATGAGGCTTTGAACAGGGAGGAAAACCAGTTTTGTCCTGGAGTAGGCCGGAAACGTAGTCCTGTGGGCGAGAGTACGAGGAGACCCCAGTCGCCCCTATCCTTGGGAGAGGAAAAACGCTGGGCCATGGTCCGGGCAAGAACTTTCTCACCCGCTTCCTTTTCGAAGTTCGCCCAGAAAATTTCAACGCTCTCTTCCATGCTTCCTCCCAATGGTCGATTCTAGCTTAGAAGCTCTGATTACGATATGTCAGCCTTTACGGTCTGCCGACGGCGCTGCCGACAGCACCGCCAACAATCCGCCGCACTATCCATGCCGCCATGATATGTCCTGCAGCCTGTGGGACGAAGGGACTCGATCCTTGAACAAGCCTGGTCCTTCCCCTTGACATAGTTTCGGCCGAAGATTCGCGCTGGATCGGCTTCACCGGCGGTTCGTCCGACCATACGACAGGGAAATCTTCTGCAACAGCCATGTGCTTCAGTCTCGTTTTCAGACTCTTCGCCAGGGGACAGCCCCTGCTTCCCCATATACTACCCAATCTGAGCCGCTCGGGCTCGAGCCTGCCGGCTGTTCCCATGGATGAGATAAACGCCTGTCCGCCTGCGCAAAGTGCGGCAATCAGATTTGTCTTGGCGTTGAGCGAGTCTACGCAGTCTGCATGGCAGACGCTTGCGGGGTCTATGATTTTTACAGCGTCATCACCGGAGAAAAAGATGCGGCGTTCTTCTATTTCTATGTTTGGATTGACTGCCCTGGCGGCTTGGGCGAATGCTTCGGTCTTGGCCAGGCCTATATTTTCCCGATAACCGAAATACAGTCTGTTCAGATTGCTCTCCTCTACTCGATCGAAATCGACTACGTAGAGCCTTCCCACGCCGGCCCGTACCAGGTCCATGGCGCAGGCCGCCCCTACGCCGCCGAGCCCGTACACCGCCACCCTGGCGGCCTCAAGGGCTTCCAGACCCGAGCTGCCCAAGAGTATTCCAGTCCTATCTTTAAAATCGCTACCCAATGGATCAACGCTCCAGCCCGAAGGCTTTATTAAAATTTTCCCGTAGCGTGCGCTCCGCCGCTTCCGGCTCGAGCTCCCGCAGGGAAGCGATGAGTCGGGAAATGGGGATTATATGATCGAGCCTGGTCCAGGCACAGCCCCTGGGTGGCTGCCAGGGGGCGTCGGTCTCCGAAAGAATCCTGTCCGCCGGCAGCGTCCTGCAACATTCCAGTCCGTGGGCTGCCTGTCGCAGCAAGGGTGTTCCGAAGGAAAAGAAGGCATTCACGCCCTTTTTTAAAAAGGCTTGAGCATCGTGGATGCGGCCTGGCCAGCCGTGAAAAACCAGCGAAGGCAGCCGCCGCAGCAGGGACGTATAACCGAGGAGTATATCCGTTGCCTTTCTGGTATGGATCAGGAGGGGCAGCCCGGCATCGATAGCTAAGGCGAGCTGGAATTCGAAAAAATCGCGTTGCCGTATAAGGTTTTCCTCATTCCGAATCCATTCAGCCCTGTCACCGAAAAATTCGAATCCCGCCTCGCCGATGAAGGCGATGAGCCTTTTTTCAACGAGATTTGCGAGGAAGGCTCGGCAGTCATCCCTCAGCCCCTGGGGGTGTATTCCAAAGCCCTGAACGCAGCCCGGAAGCAATCTGCATAAGGCTGAGGACGTTTCAAACTCCTCTGGATCGTGGGATACCACCGCTGCCTTCCAGTCCGTATCGGGCAGATGGAGATAAAAGTCGGCTTCTCTTGCTGCCAACGCCGGTAGATGGAGGTGGGCATCACTCTGCATTGGAATAATTCTCATCCATCGCTCACCGGGGGTCAATACACAACAAGCTTCGAGGAAGTAGAAACGGGAGTAATGGCAAGGAAAAAAAGTAAAAAAAATCTTCAGGGTACTTGAAAAATATTTTGCTGTCACTTATATTATGCAATACAAGGTATTTTTGAAATGGAGAGTACTATGGAAGCGAAGCCAATGGAATTGAGGCGCGGAACGCGCTCATTCTGGTCGCTGCTGCACGCGGTTTCCGGTGCAGTAAGATCCACTGCTATCCGGTTTGCTCTGGGCCACTCCGTGAATCGTTCCTTCGGTGATAGGATGAGGAGGGATTTCATGGATATGTACGGAAGGCTAGGCAAGCCGGATATGGTCTCAGACCGGAAATTTTTCGAGTTTTTCGCAGGCAGGCCCTGGGGCGGTATGTAGTATTCTCTGCTGCCCAAAAGGAAGGTTCGATGGAGAGGGATGAAGAACTCCTGGAAAAATGGAAAAGCCAATTCCGCAAGGGATTTCTCGAGCTCTGCCTTCTCGAGCTTTTGTCCGCCGAGGGCAGGAGCTATGGGTTGGCTATCATGGAGCGGATGCGGGAATTAGGTTTAGACATCAGCGAAGGCACTTTGTATCCCCTGCTCATGAGGTTGACTAAGGATGGCAGTATAGCCTCCAACTGGGAAACCCCCGAGGTAGGACACCCTCGGAAATATTACATCATCACCAGTCTAGGAAAGGCGTTGCTCTCCGCCATGATAGAGGAATACGATAAAAGCCAGGCTGTCAGGGTAAGCATTTCCAGGGGAGGAAGGGCAGAATGACACGAAGCGAATATATAGATGAATTGTCCCAAGGCTTGATTGGTTTCGATGAAGAAGCCCGGCGGGACATACTCCTGGAAATAGAAGACCATATCGACGAACTCCGCAGGCAAAATCCCACTCGCAGTGAGGAAGAAATCGTAGCAGGCCTGGAAGCTCCGGGCAGTCTCGCTAAAAGCTTATTGCAGGAAGGGGAGGGCGTCGGAGAAAGATCGGCCAAAGCTTCAGGCAGGTCCAACAGCGAAGGCTCGGCAGAAACCGTGAAACCCGAGGGCGAGAAAACGGGCAAGGCCAAGATAAGCATCGACGGCGAGGACCTCAGCGATGTTATCAAAAAAGCCCTGGATCTGGCTGGCATGTTTCGCAGAAGCAAAGTATTCAGAGAAAAGAGCGCCGATATTCAGGGCAAAATGAGCAGAAGTCTCGACATGGAAGACATCGCGGTCGACGGAGTGGAGAAAATTGAAGTCCGAACCAGGGCCAGCGATCTTAGAATTTATCTTTCACCCCAAGGATTATCACTAAAAGCCCATGGCGAGGAGAGTTCGGCTATTGAGATTGAAGATGACGAGAAGGGTACTTTAACTATTTCAACTGGCAAGGATAGCCGTGAACCGGATAGCTT
>JAEZSM010000070.1 GCA_023421875.1 Spirochaetota bacterium
AAAGGGAGGAGAGGGCATACTTTTGCCCATCCTCTTTTTCCCTGAGCATGCGCTTGCGGAAGTTGACTTCCTCGGCCAGCTTGCGAAGATATTTGGCATTGAGCTCATCCACTTCGGACTTAAGGGCAGCGTTCTCCTTGAGGGCCGTCTCCAGCTCGCCGGCGATCCCGGGTTGGGCCGAAGAGCCTGCGAACTGTCCGGCAGAACCGGCCTGGCCGGGGCTGCCGGCGGCCTGGTCTGCGGTGGCCTGGGAGTTCGGGGCCTGCTGGCTTGCTGCGGCTTCTGGCGTAGTCTGGGCTGAGCCTGGGTTAACGGTTTTATCCTTCGGGGACTCTGAATCGTGTCTATGCTTGGACATGTTCCTACCTTAGCGATGTGATAGATTGAGCGACAAACGTACCCTGTTAACATAATAATGCCGGCTTCAAAGGTCAATATTGCCATTGACTTTACTGGATTCTACCTTACCATTGCAGATAAAGGAGTGTTCATTGCAGGCACAAAGACCGGCGCTCGTGGCCGAACAACGACAGAAGCTCAACCCCAGGATGCTGCAATCGATCAAGATTCTGGCCATGCCGGTGGTGGAGCTGACCGAGGAAATCCGCAGCGAACTTGAGGCCAACCCTGCCCTAGAGGTGCTGGACGACAGAACGGAATTATCCCTTGAATCCTATGCGGAGGCAAAGATCGACGACTCGGGCGAGGATTGGAGCGACGGAACCGAGGACTACTCATACAGGCAAACAGAAGCGGGCGAGGACGCCAAACACAAGTTTCTCGAGGGAGCCATAGCCCTGCCGGAAACCCTGCAGGAACATCTGCTGGGCCAGTTCAGAATGCTCTCCTTACCTCCGGCCGTCAGGACTATAGGGGAGCGGCTCATCCAGAATCTGGACGAGGACGGCTTTCACCGCACGCCGCCGGAGGAGCTCTGCCCTAGCTGCTCTCCCGGGGACCTGGAGAAGGCTATGGAGATAGTGCGCGGCCTGGACCCGAACGGGACCTGCACCAAGGACTATCGGGAGAGCCTTCTGGTCCAGGCCGCGCTGGATCCCGGGGCCCCCGACGGCGTAATCGAGATAATGGCCGCCCACCTGGACAAGCTCGAAAAGGGCAAACACGCTGAAATACGGCGCAATCTCAAGATTAAGAGCCCTCAGATCGACGAAGCCCTGGCCTATATCAAGACCCTCTCACCCTTTCCTGGCCGGGCGTTTTCCACAGAAAAAACTCGTTATGTGGTTCCCGACTTGGCAATCCGGGTGGAAAATGACGAATTTGTAATAGAGCTCAACGACGAGGTGATACCCCTTCTGGGGATCAATCCCTTTTTCTCGGAACTTTCGTCTAAAAAAGGCGGTTCCCGGGACAAGGATACGGTATCTTTTGTAAGGGACAACATAGAGCGAGCGAAGTTTTTTATCGGTTCGCTCCAGCAGCGCAATCAGACGTTGCTGAAGGTGGCCAAGGTCATCGCCAAGTTCCAGGCCCGGTTTTTTGTCGAAGGGCCGCAGGCGATGCAGCCGCTCACGCTGAGGGACGTGGCCGACGAGGTGGGGGTGCACGAGACGACGGTGTCCAGAATCGCCAACGGCAAATATGTCCAGACCGACTGGGGGATCCTGGAGCTTCGCCGCTTTTTCACCAACCCCGTGGCTTCCACGGCGTCGGGAACGGCGCAGCACTCCAAGGAGAGCGTCAAGGCAACCCTAAGGGAAATTCTGGAAGGGGAGGACGGGGACAAGCCTGCCTACTCCGACAGGGAGCTTGTGGATATTCTCGCCGAACGGGGCATCAAGATCGCGCGCCGTACGGTGACGAAATATCGCGGCGAGCTGGACATGGATTCGTCCTTCAGCCGCCGGAAATATTGAAAGGGCGCGGGTTCTTTGCCTGCGTACTAGCTTAAGGAGGCGCACATGAATATCGACGTTCGTTCCGTACATTTCGACCTCAGCGAAGAGAGCAAACAGTATCTGGCAACCAAGATTGAGAGGATCGGGTACGCGAAGGACATGATCGTCGATCTTCTGTTCGTTTTCACCAAGGATTCCAAAAATTACAAACTGGAGGTCACTACCAACTTCCGCTGGGGCCTGCAGGCCCATCTGCAGGAAAAGGCCTTCGAGATAAATCCGGGAATAGACGCGCTGATCGAAAAGCTTGACCAGAAGATCGCCAAAGAAAAGCAGAAAATTCAGAGCAAGAAGTAGGCTTAAAGGGGGTCCGGCTCCGCCGATTTACCAGGGCGCCCTTTCATAGTACACTGCCGGCTGTGATAGGAAACGAGCCTAAGGGATTTAGCGTACTCGATCTGCTCTCGCTGGAGCTCAAGGAGCAGAATGCCCTCGACTTGAGCTGCGTGGCAGGCAGGGCGGGTCTGGGCAGGCAGATAACAGTCCCGGATCTCAACAGGCCGGGTCTCGCCTTGGCGGGCTTCTACGAATCCTTCGCCTGGAACAGGCTCCAGGTCTTTGGGCGGGGCGAATACGCATATCTCTCTAAGCTCGACGCCGAGGGCTCCCACGATGCTGTGGAAACCCTTTTCTCCTATGATATTCCTTGCTGTATATTTACCAGCTCGCTCACCCCTTCCAGCAGTTTTACCGATGCGGCGGAAAAAGCCGGCTGTCCAGTCCTGGTGACGAGCCTCAACTCCAATGAATTCTCGGGCAGGGTTCTCAGGGTGCTTTCGGACATCTTCGCCCCCAAGACGACTATGCACGGGGTTCTGGTGGAGGTTTTCGGCATAGGGATCCTTCTGGTGGGCGATTCCGGTGTGGGCAAAAGCGAGACGGCTCTTGAACTGATCGAACGGGGTCACCGACTGGTGGCGGACGACGTGGTGGAGATCCGCTGCGTCAACGGTTCGATATTGATGGGACAGGGCGCCAACAAGGTTATAGGCCACCACATGGAGATCCGCGGCCTGGGCATTATAAATATCACTCATCTGTATGGAGTGGGCGCCATACGGGATAAAAAGCAGATTCAGCTGGTCTGCCAGCTGGAGGATTGGGATCCGGACAAGGTCTACGACAGGATCGGCATGGACGAACTGAGTACCGACATTCTGGGAGTGAAGGTCCCCATGCTCGAGATTCCGGTAAAGCCGGGCCGAAACATTCCAATTATCATCGAGACCGCCTCCATGAACGAGCGGCTTAAAAAAATGGGGTATCATTCAGCCAAGGAATTCAACCAGAACATCATGCGCTGGCTCGAGAGCGAGAATGCCCGCACCCTTTATTTTTCCAGGGACGATTACTGATTCTTAGCGGAGTAGACAATGGTAGAGCTTGAGACGACGATTCGAAACAGGGCGGGCATACATGCACGGCCTTCGGCCATGATCGCCCAGACGGCGATCAAGTTTTCCTCGAGAATTTTCCTGGAAAAAAACGACAACAAGATCAATGCCAAATCCATTATGGGCATCATAACCCTGGCGGCGAGTTTCGGCTCGAAGATCAGGATAACCGCCGAGGGTTCCGATGAGGTCGCGGCGGCGGAAGCGATAAAAGCCTTATTCGAGAGTGGATTCAACGAAGAACTGGGTTGATTCAAAGGCCTATTTGCGTCACAGCAGTCCGCGGGAGGGCTGCGAGGCGGCCGATTTTTTATATTTATTCGAATAATTACATTCTTCCCCTTGCGCCGAACCCGGTTTGATGAAATATACTTAACATTAGGATAGTAGAATAGTGAAAGAGCTGACGACGCGGCAGCGCGAAATTCTGGATTTTCTCACCGGATTCATCGAGAAAAATTCGTATCCCCCCACGGTGAGGGAGACTGCCAAGGCTTTTTCGATTTCCATAAAAGGCGCCTACGATCACATCAAAGCTCTCGAGAAGAAGGGTGTCATCAAGCTGCAGGAAAACCGCTCCCGGGCGATCGAGATAGTATCCAGGCGGGAGAACGATGATTCTGTGCTGGAAGTGCCCATCCTGGGCGATATCGCCGCGGGCTTGCCCATTTTTGCCGAAGAAAACTGGAACGGCTCGGTGAGGATTCCCGCCGAGTTCAGCCGGGGAGGCCGCTGCTTCGCCCTGAGGGTAAAGGGCGATTCCATGCGGGACGCGGGTATTCACTCGGGGGATCTGGCGGTGATAGAGCAGCGATCCATCGCCGAAGACGGGGAGATCGTCGCGGCCCTCATCGAAGACTCGGCAACGCTGAAGCGCTTTTTCAAGGAAAACAACAGGATACGGCTCCAAGCCGAAAACCCCGAGTACGCCCCGATCTACACCCAGGATGTGCGCATCCTCGGCAAGCTCAAGGCGATAATCCGGAGTTACTGACACTTCCATGCCCAATCCAGCCATTCTGCCCGCATATATTCTCGCCGGACCGGAAATCGGCAGGCGCGAGCTCTTCGTACGGGAGATCGCCGAAGGCTTGGCGGCCAAAGAAGGCCAAGCGGCGGAGTACAGCCGCTTCTACGCCCAGGACATGTCGGCACAGCAACTGGTGGGGTTTTTACACAACGCTTCGCTCTTCGCATCCCGGCGGCTGATCGAATACCGGAATGCCGAGGCACTCTCGTCCAAACAGGATCAGGAAGCACTCATAACCTATATCAAGAGTCCGGCGGAGGACGCTGTGCTGCTGCTGGTCACCGAAGCCTACGGCCTGGCCAAGGGACTGGAAGAGGCTGTGGGCTCCAGGGGCAAGAAGATTTTTTGGGAGCTGCGGGATTCGGAGAAGCCGGCCTGGCTCAGAGACCGCTTAGCCCGGGATAGGCTTTCGACGGAAGAGGAAGCGATAGAGACGGTGCTGGAATTGGTTGAGAATGAGACGGCGGCCTTGGAGTCGGCGTGCATAGTCCTGGCAGCCTGCTTTCCCGCCCAGCATCGCCTGAGCACCGAGGATATAGAATCGGCGCTTTCACGTTCCAGACGTGAGGATGCCTTCAGCCTGTTCGACAGAATGGTGCAGGGAGACATGGATTCCGCCTTGGGCGTTTTGGACGCCCTTCTTTCCGATCGTCAAAGCGAATCCTCACAGATAATGGCGGCTTTGATATGGAGTTTCAGAACACTAGAGCGGCTACATCGAGGCATTACCCAGGGTTTGACGCTTGAAGAGGCCTTTAGGGCGGAAAAAATAAGCAGTAAAACGGGGCAGCGGAAGTTCAGGGCTGCCCTTGGCCGCTACAAGAGCGGGGATTGCGCGAGTATCCTCAAGGCTGCATCGGAAACCGAGGGAATCTTGCGCGCAGGCTATCCTGCCTCTTTTACCCGGAGCTTTCTCCAGCTCTTTATCCGTTCAGCCATGACAATGAAAGGCTCAGGCCTTGTCTTGTCGGGATGGAAGGAAGAAGAGTACTATCCTTTCGATTGAGCATAAAGGAAACGCGATGTCCAATACGGTCAACAGAATCACCTTCTCCTCCCGCAGCATTACCCTGGTGGGCACAGCCCATATATCCCGGGACAGCGTCGACGAGGTGGAATCCATTATCGCCGAAGA
This sequence comes from Spirochaetota bacterium, assembly GCA_023421875.1. Classification (GTDB taxonomy): domain Bacteria; phylum Spirochaetota; class Spirochaetia; order Treponematales; family Rectinemataceae; genus UBA2256. The sequence goes on from JAEZSM010000070.1 coordinate 5,479, forward strand.
AAAGCCTGGCAGGGTTTGCGTCGAAATTGACCAGACCCGCTACCAGTCCATGACTCAGGGTTCACGCTGGGAAAACCTGGATATCGGCAAGGTACTTAAAGAGGGAA
>JAEZSM010000194.1 GCA_023421875.1 Spirochaetota bacterium
TCAGCCATCTTATGCATGTCTTCTTTCTTTTTGATGGCGGTGCCGGTGCCGTTGAAGGCGTCGAGCAGCTCGTCGGCCAGCTTGTCGGGCATGGCCTTGCCGCTACGGGCCCTCGAGGCCGCGATGAGCCAGCGCATGGCCAAGGCCTCGCGCCGGGAATCCCGGATCTCGATAGGAACCTGGTAGGTGGCGCCGCCGACTCGTCTGGACTTGACCTCGACAACAGGTTTTACGTTGTCCAAAGCCTTGTTGAAAACGTCCAGGGCGGGGACCCCTGCTTTCTGCTGCATGATTTCCATGGCGTCGTACATAATGCGAGTGCAGGTGGATTTTTTACCCTGCCACATCATCCTGCAGACAAACTTGGTTATAGCCGTGGAATTGTACTTGCTGTCGGGCGCGTGGCCGCGATCGATCGATTTCTTTTTTCTGCCCATACGTATATCCCTTAGGCCTTGGGCTTCTTGGCTCCGTACTTGGAGCGAGCCTTCTTGCGGTCCTCGACGCCCAGGGTATCCTTGGCGCCGCGGATAATGTGGTAACGAACGCCGGGAAGATCCTTTACTCGGCCTCCGCGTACCAGAACTACCGAGTGTTCCTGGAGGTTGTGGCCGATGCCGGGGATGTAGGCAGTTACTTCGATGCCGTGGGTAAGGCGGACTCGGGCTACCTTGCGGAGGGCCGAGTTCGGCTTCTTGGGCGTAACGGTCATGACGCGGGTGCAAACGCCGCGGCGCTGCGGGCACTCATCGAGTGCCGGGGCTTTGGTCCGCCATACGTTCGGCTTTCTGCCGAGACGGATAAGCTGGTTGATCGTAGGCATAAATGCTCTAGACTCCCTTATTCGGTCTCTCGGTGTCAGCATCACCCAGGACCAGTTTCAAATTATGGCTGGTACAGTCGCCGGCTAAGCGCGGTGTGCTTTAGCCAGGCGATCCAAGATACCTCCAGCCTTCCTAGAATGTCAATACCGGCGCCTGGATAAGCCTTTTACTTCGGCGATTCGCCGGCCAGGCGCCGCTTCCGGGAACAAAAGCCCGGTGCTCTCCTATTCTTCCTCGTTTACCGCTTCGAAGCCGGCATCGTTGTCGAACACCGTTTCCTCTTCAAAGGAGCCGTTGGCATCAGCCCTGTCTTCCAGCGCCGGGATGGGGGCCATTTCCTTTTCCAGCTTGCGCTTTTCGAGTATCTCTTCCACATAACCGTCCAGGTCGTCATGCTCGTCGTCCGAGAGCTTGATGCCCTTGTACACCTTCATGCCCGTACCGGCGGGTATGAGATGTCCGATGATGACGTTTTCTTTCAGACCCCTCAGGCCGTCTACAGCACCGGCGATTGCGGCGTCGGTGAGGACCTTGGTGGTCTCCTGGAAGGACGCGGCGGAGAAGAAGGAATCGATCTTCAGCGATGCCCTGGTGATGCCCAGGAGCATGGGCCGTGCCACGGCGGGCTGGCCGCCTTCCTTGATAACCCGCTCGTTTTCCTCGTGGAAGCGGTACTTATCCACCTGCTGTCCGTAGATAAACCTTGTGTCGCCGGGGCTCACGATCTCCACCTTTTTCATCATCTGCCTGATGATGACGCCGATGTGCTTATCGTTGATCGTTACGCCCTGGAGGCGGTAGACCTGCTGGACTTCGTCCATCAGGTAAGCCTGGCAGGCCTGCTCGCCAAGGATGTTGAGCATATCGTGGGGATTCTTGCTGCCGTCACAGAGCAGCTCGCCGGCCTCGACCATATCATTGTCCCGGACTAAAAGCCGCCTACCCATGGGCACCAAGTGCTTGTATTCCTTGCCGAACCGATCGGTTATGACGATGAGCCGCTTGTTTTTTATATTGCCGCGGATGGAAACCTTGCCTGACACCATGGCCAGGATTGCTGGATTCTTGGACTTCCGCGCCTCGAAGAGCTCGCCGACCCTGGGCAAGCCTCCAGTGATATCCATAGCCTTGGCGCTTTCCTTAAGAATCTTTGCCAGGGTGCGTCCCGCCTTTATCGACTCGCCGTCCTCAACGTTGAGATAGGCGCCGCCGGGGAGCAGGTAGGCGAAGATCTCGTTGCCCGCCTCATCGCTTATCACAATGCGGGGCTGCTTGGAATCCCGCTCCAGGGCAAATTCGGTGATCCGCTTGTCTATGTTGCCGGTTTCCTCGTTGATCTCTTCCTTCAGGGTCGAGCCGGGGATGATATCCTCGAAACGGACATAGCCGTCGTACTCGGAAATAATTGGATCGGTAAAGGGATCGAAGATGGCGACCGTATCCTCGGCGGGCACCAGATCGCCCTCCTTGACCGAAAGATCCGAGCCGTTGCGAATCTCCAGCTTCTGTTCTTGGGCGATCAGCAAGAGCCTCTGGCCCTTGTCGCCCTCGGCGGGAAGAACCTTGGCGTAGGAGATGTCGTTGGCCTGCACATCTTCGCCCTTGCCCTTCTTTTTGATGATCGGAGAACCCTTAAGCACCCTGTCACCGTCCTGGACCAGGAGCTTATCGGTCTTGGCCAGGTCGTAGGCCGCGAAAACCTTGCAGACGTAGATGTAGCCCTTCCTGGTGAAGAGATAGTGGTTGTCCTTGGTGGGTACGTAGGTACCCTGGATCCTGGTCACGTAGACAGGATACTTGAGATAAACCCGGTTTTCCTCGGAAGCCTTGGTGGCAGCCCCACCTATGTGGAAGGTTCTCATGGTCAGCTGGGTACCCGGCTGTCCGATGGACTGGGCGGCGATAATGCCTACGGCCTCGCCGATGTCTACCGTGCGTCCCGTGGCCAGGTTGCGGCCATAGCACTTACGGCATACACCGTAGCGGGCTTCGCAGGTGAGCACGGTGCGTATCGTCACTTCCTCAATGCCCGACGCTTCGATGAGAGCGGCGATTTCTTCGGTGATCTCCTGGTTGGATTCGACGATAACCTCGCCGGTTATAGGGTGCCTGATGGGGTCCAGGGTAAATCGTCCGATGATGCGCTCCCGCAGTGGCTCGATAATCTCCTCGCCGTCCTTTATGGCTGTATAGACCGAACCGTTGATCGTGCCGCAGTCGTCCACGTTGACCACCATATCCTGGGCGATGTCCACCAGCCTTCTGGTCAGATAGCCCGCGTCGGCGGTCTTTAATGCAGTATCGGCCAGACCCTTCCGGGCGCCGTTGGTGGAGATGAAGAACTCGATCACCGACAGGCCTTCACGGAAGTTGGACCTGATGGGCAACTCGATGATGTCTCCCGAGGGCTTGGCCATGAGGCCGCGCATACCCGCCAGCTGACGAATCTGGTTGCGGCTACCGCGGGCACCGGAGTAGGCCATCATATAGATATTGTTGAAGCCGCCCTTGTCGTTCTCCAGGGCCTTCATCATTACCGAAGTAAGTTCCTCGTTAGTCTTGGACCAGACTTCGACTACCCGGTTGTAGCGCTCATCCTGAGTGATATGGCCTGCCAGATACTGCTTCTGGATCGACTCGACCTGCTTGTTGGCCGCATCGATCATCGAGGCTTTCTCGGAGGGGATGACAATGTCATCCATGCCGATAGTGGCTCCGAAGAAGGTGGCGTACTTGAAGCCCATGTTTTTAATGGCGTCCAGCATGGTAACGGTGACGTAAGGGCCTCTGAGCTTGTAGACGTTCTCCACCAGAGAACGTATGTCCTTGTCGGTGAGGGCGTAGTTGATAAAAGGCACTTCTGCAGGGAAGGCCTCGTTGAGCAGAATCCGTCCCGCCGTGGTAAGGATAGTATGGTTGGCGGGCAGCTCCAGCTCCCGGGTAACCTTGTTCCAGACCACGCCCTTGGTGGCGGGGACCCTCACTTCGGCCTGGTAATCGCAGGCGCCTGACTCGCAGGCCATGAGGAGTTCCTCGGCGGATGAATAGCGCTTTCCCTCGCCTTTGACGCCTTTTTTAGGCCTGGTGAGGAAGTTTATGCCCAGAACGATGTCCTGGGAGGGATAGACAATGGTCTTGCCGTTGGCAGGGTCCAGAAGATTGCGGCTGGAAAGCATGAGTGTCCAGCATTCGGCTTGCGCCGCGTTGGTGAGCGGCACATGGACCGCCATCTGGTCGCCGTCGAAGTCGGCGTTGAAAGCCTTGCAGACCAGAGGGTGCAGCTTAATGGCCTTTCCTTCCACCAGCACCGGCTCGAAGGCCTGGATGCCCAGCCTGTGGAGAGTGGGCGCGCGGTTTAAGAGAACAGGATGTTCCTTTACTACCTCATCCAGCACGGCGAAGACTTCGGGAGTCTCGGACTCCACCAGCATCTTGGCCTTCTTGATGTTGTAGACGACATCCTTTTCCACAAGTTTTTTCATGATGAAGGGCTTGAAGAGCTCCAATGCCATCTTGGTGGGCAGTCCGCACTGCCACATCTTGAGCTCCGGGCCGACAACGATGACAGAGCGGCCGGAGTAGTCGACGCGCTTGCCCAAAAGGTTCTGGCGGAAGCGGCCCTGCTTACCCTTGAGCATGTCCGAGAGGGATTTGAGAGGCCTGTTGGAGGCGCCCTTTACCACTCTCTTTTTCTTGGTGTTGTCGAAGAGGGCGTCCACCGCCTCCTGGAGCATCCGCTTTTCGTTGCGGATGATTATCTCAGGAGCGTTGAGGTTCTGGAGACGCTTGAGCCTGTTGTTGCGGTTGATCACTCTTCGGTAGAGGTCGTTGAGGTCGCTGGTGGCAAACCTGCCGCCATCCAGCTGGACCATGGGCCGCAACTCAGGGGGAATGACGGGAATCACCGAGAGAATCATCCACTCGGGCTTGTTGTTGGAATTCCTGAAGGACTCGACTATCTCGATGCGCTTCAAGAGACGCTTGTCGGCCTTGGGGCCCTTGGCGATCATCTTTTCCCGCAGCTCGGCGGCCAGCTCGTCCAGGTTGATCTGCTCTAAAAGCGAGTGAATGGCTTCGGCGCCCATGCCTGCGGTAAAGGCTCCGCCGAAGCGGTCCTGGGCTGCGTAGAACTCCTCCTCGGTGAGGAGCTCCATCTTTTTAAGCTCCGTCTCGCCCGGATCAATGACGATGAACTTTTCGTAGTAGAGAATGGAGCGGAGCGCCGCTACCGGCAGGTCGAGCAATAAGCCCATGCGGCTGGGCACGGAACGGTAGAACCAGATGTGGGACACGGGGCAGGCCAGTTCAATGTGGCCCATGCGCTCGCGGCGCACCCTGAAGTGGGTGACCTCGACGCCGCAGCGGTCGCAGATCACTCCCTTGTAGCGTATTGATTTGAACTTGCCGCAGTAGCACTCCCATTCTTTCGTGGTGCCGAAGATCCTCTCGCAGAAGAGTCCGTCCCTCTCGGGCCGAAGCGTGCGGTAATTGATCGTCTCAGGCTTCTTGACCTCTCCATACGACCAGGCCTTGATCATCTCCGGACTGGCCAGACGGATCGCTATACTGTCAAAATCCTGGATATCTCTCATGCTGCCCCCTTAAGGCTAAAAGGCGCCGGTGTTCTTATTGATGATGTCCTCATCCCGCTCCGTCAAGGCTATCTGCTTGCCCTTGGCGTCGAACACCCTAATGTCCAGCGCGAGTCCGCGCAGTTCCTGTACCATTACATTGAAGGCTTCAGGTATGCCCGCCGCCGTGTGGGGCTCGCCCTTCACGATGGCTTCGTACACCTTGGCCCTGCCGGTCATATCATCGGACTTGATCGTCAGAAGCTCCTGGAGAGTATTGGCCGCGCCGTAAGCCTCCAAAGCCCAGACTTCCATCTCGCCCAGACGCTGACCGCCGAACTGGGCCTTGCCGCCCAGCGGCTGCTGGGTGACCAGAGAATAGGGACCCGTGCTGCGGGCATGCATCTTATCGTCCACCAGGTGGTGCAATTTCATGAAGTATACGACGCCGACGGTAATGAGATTCTTGAATGCCTCGCCGGTGCGTCCGTCGTGGACAACAGCCTTGCAGGAACCCGGGAGCCCTGCTTTCTGGATCTTCTCCTCGATCTGCTCCTGGGAGGGAGACTGGAACACGTGGCAGGAATACCACTCGCCCAGGGTGCTGGCAGCCCAGCCAAGCTCGGTTTCCATAATCTGACCGATATTCATTCGGGAGGGTACGCCCAGTGGGTTGAGGCAGATGTCCAGGGGAGTGCCGTCATCCAGATAGGGCATGTCCTCAATCGGCAGCACCCGGGCTACGACGCCCTTGTTGCCGTGGCGGCCCGCCATCTTGTCCCCTTCCTTGAGCTTGCGCTTGGCGGCGATAAGCACCTTAACCACTTCTTCCACGCCCGGCGACAGATCGTCGTTGGCGCTGCGCCTCAGTCGCTGCACATCGATGATCGTCCCCTCGATGCCATGGGGCACCCTGAGGGAAGAATCGCGGACATCCTTGGCTTTCTCGCCGAAGATCGAGTTAAGAAGCTTGAACTCTGGGGTCGTATCGGTATCGCTCTTGGGCGTTACCTTGCCCACTAGAATATCGCCGGCCTTTACCTTGGCGCCGACGCGGATGATGCCCTCGCCGTCAAGGTTGTCCAGGATTTTTTCGCTGGTGTTGGGGATATCGCGGGTGATTCGCTCGGGACCCAGCTTGGTTTCCCGCACCTCGGTCTGGAACTCCTTGATGTGGATGGAGGTGAACATGTCCTCCTTGACCACACGCTCGGAGATGAGGATGGCATCCTCATAGTTATAGCCGTTCCAGGGCACAAAGCCCGCCAGAATGTTGCGGCCTAATGAAAGTTCGCCGTTGTTGGTCGCAGGACCGTCGGCGATTACCTGGCCTTTCTTGATCTTCTCGCCCTTCATGACAATGGGGCGCTGGTTGTAGCAGGTATCCTGGTTGGTCCGCTGGTACTTGGAGAAAATATAGACATCCTTGTCCGTGGGGTCCTTGGAGTTAGGCGCAATGACAACCCGCTCGGCGTCCACAAACTCCACAACTCCTGCCCTGCGGGCCTTGATAAGAACGCCCGAATCGTAGGCTGTCTTCCATTCCATGCCCGTACCCACTCTGGGCGGCTCGGGGAAGACAAGGGGAACTGCCTGACGCTGCATGTTCGAGCCCATGAGGGCGCGGTTGGCGTCGTCGTGCTCCAGGAAGGGTATGAGGGAAGCCGAAACCGAGATGATCTGCTTGGGCGAAACGTCCATATACTGCATTTCTTTGGCCGGGCGCATGGTGTAGTCACCCTGGTGCCTGCAGGAGATGGACTCGTCCAGGAAGTCTCCTTCCTTATTTATATGGGCCGAAGCCTGGGCTATGTAGTAGCGGTCCTCGTCGATAGCCGAAAGGTACTCGATCTCCTTCGATACTATTCCGTCCTTGACCTTGCGGTAAGGGGTTTCGAGAAAGCCATAATCGTTGACCGTGGTATAGGTGGCCAGCGAAACGATGAGACCGATGTTCGGTCCTTCCGGCGTCTCGATGGGGCACATGCGGCCGTAATGCGTGTAGTGGACGTCGCGGACCTCGAAGCCGGCGCGGTCACGGGAGAGACCTCCCGGCCCCAGGGCGTTGAGTCTGCGCTTGTGCGTCAGTTCGGCCAGGGGATTGACCTGGTCCATGAACTGAGAGAGCTGGGAGGAGCCGAAGAACTCCTTGATCGCCGCCACGATGGGCTTTATGGAAACAAGGTCCTGAGGCCTGACTGTCTCGGTTTCCTTGAGGGCCATGCGTTCCTTGGCAATCCGCTCCATGCGGGCGAAGGCGCTCTTCATCACGTTGGCCAGAAGCTCGCCTACCGAACGTACGCGCCTGTTACCCAGGTGGTCAATATCGTCTACGTAGGCTTCGCCGTAGTACACGTCCATAAGATGCTTCATAGTGGCCACAATATCGGTGCGGGTGAGCGTGAACTCAGTGAAGGGAGCCTCGTAGTTGAACTTTTTGTTCAGCTTATAGCGTCCCACCTTGCCCAGATCGTACTTGCGGGAGGAGAAGAACATGGAATTCAGGTCCTTCTCGGCGCCCTCGACGGTGATGGGTTCTCCGGGCTGGAGGGTGGAATAGATAGCGGCAAGGGCATCGGCCTTGGAAGGCTCATCCTGCTCGGCGCTCTCCTTTTCAAGCTTGACATCCTCACGCTCAAAGCAGTTGAGGATCATCTCGTTGTGCATGGAATCGGGATGCTCAAGGTCAATCACATCCACCGAATCAATGCCCAGGTTGGCTAATTCATCGATTTCATGGAGATGGAGCTTTTCGCCAGCCCTGAAGAGCTTTTTCTTGTCTCCGTCTACTTCTATGTACACAGGCTTGGCAAGCACCTTGCCAATGACTTTTTCCCTCTGCTCCGGGCTATCGCCCAGTTCGATGGTAGCGGTTTTATAAAATGCCTCGATTATTTCTTCGCGGCTATGAAAACCGATTGCCCTTAAAAACAAAGTTCCCAGAAATTTTTTCTTGCGGTCTATCTTGGTGAAGATAAGTTCTTTTTTCTGGTCAATCTCGAACTCGAGCCAGCTGCCCCGGTAAGGAATGAGCCGGGCCGAGAACACACCCTTCTCGTGGCTGAAGACAACGCCAGGAGAACGATGAATCTGGGAAACGACGACGCGCTCGGCACCGTTTATTATGAAAGTTCCCCTGTCGGTCATGAGGGGGATATCCCCCAGGTAAATTTCCTTCTGCCGAATCTCGCCGGTCTTCTGGAATACTAGGTTGACCGTGGCCTTGAGGGGGATGGAGTACGTGAGCCCCTTCTGCTTGCATTCCAGCTCGCTGTATTTCATGGCGCTCTCGTCCAAGCCATAGCGCTCGAATTCGATCACCATGTCGCCCGACTGACTCTCTATCGGGAAGGTCGCCTTGAAGACTTCCTGCAGTCCAACCTCATCGGGTGCCAGTCCCTGGCGCAGCTTGTCCCTCTGAAGGAAACGCTCAAAGGATGAAAGCTGTATATCGATGAGATCGGGAAGCTCCATCGCCTCCTGGAATTCTTTTCCAAGATAGCGGCGCTGGATCTTGTGTGCGGTATATGACATCCCTTACCCCTCCTGCTGGGAAACCGTGCGCCGTAACGCGCAATACGTTACGCTGCGTGCGGTCATTCCGAGGCACTTATCCGCGCCGTAAAGGGCTTGTGATCCCCAGGCCAGGTAAATGCCTCCGAAAAACCGAACTTTCTCCCCCGCACTAGACCCCC
>JAEZSM010000227.1 GCA_023421875.1 Spirochaetota bacterium
GAACCGAAAGGCTCTGGGGAGACCCTGAGCATGCGGCCCACTGCGTCAAGGAAAAAATCCGCCTGGGAGCAGGACTCACAATTTCCATAGGCGTAAGCAACAATTCCTATGTGGCGAAAATAGCCTCTGGACTAAAAAAGCCCGACGGGCTTTGTATCGTCCGCGAAGGCGAAGAAAAAGAATTCATGGCCGGACTTCCGCTGGAAAAACTCTGGGGTGCTGGCGAAAAAACGCGGGCTCAGCTGAATAAATTGGGCATTCACAGCATCGCCGAACTGCAAGCCGCCCCTACCGCCGTGCTGGAGGCCAAACTAGGAAAGGCTACGGCGGGATTTTTAATGCAGGCCGCCATCGGTCGGGATCCGGGTATTCACAGCCTAGAGCCAAAGCGCTCGTCCATGAGCGGAGAGAGAACCTTCGAGCGTGACAGTTCTGATAGGCAGCTGATTGTCGATACCCTGCGTCTAATCTCCGACGAACTCGCCGCCAGGGCTGTCAAGGGAGAGTCGGCATCAACCCTCGGCCTCAAGCTGCGGTTTTCCGATTTCAGCAGCATTCACCGCCAGTTCAGCAGAGACGAAGCATTTACCTCAGCCGAAGAAATTCTTGCAGGCGCTCTGGAACTGCTGGACAAGAACTGGGATGGCCGCAGACCTGTGCGTCTTATCGGAATAAGCCTCCAAGGTTTGAAGTCGCTTGCCAGCTTTCAGGTTGGGCTTTTCGGAGCAGAGCCGAGCAGGTCTGAAAAAGCCCGGCGGGTGATGCAGGACCTGGACAGCAGAGGCCTTGGGCGCCTGGTGCGGGCCCGTTTTCTTCCCAGGGACGATTGCGGAGACGTTGAGGGGGAAAAGAAAAGACCTTAGAACCCAGGACGCAGCAATCCAGGTCTTGTGGTTACCAAGAAAGAATCATGCTTGGAGCGGTCTCGGTGACAATGATATCCCGCATTCTGCCTTCGAAGTGAACAGTGTTGCCTTCCTGGCGTTTGGTTATTGCCGGGTGGGCCGATTCCGCCCGCTGCGGCGCCTTAGGAAGCTGAACGCTGAAATTGAAGGCGTAGGGATCGAAGGCTACTTCGGCCAGCATTTTCATCTCCTGGTCCAGGGTAGGCATCCGGTCACCCAGGGAAAAGCGTATTTCCTGTCCCGCCGGCCCTGCGCTGTGGGTGGCAAGCTTGCCTGAAGGGTCCAGGTAGAACATGAGGGCGTCCAGATCGTCGAAGGCGATGACCGTGGAGATGAGAAGGTCAGTCCCAGCTTTTTTGCTTGACCAGGACTTCAGTTCCAGCCCCTCGGATCCTGCCAGGCTTTTTTCCACGTCCTCCCTGCTCAAGGGAATGGGCAGGAGTTCCTTGTTGGCTTCCAGTTCGCCGAAGGCAGCCAGTTCCTCGGATATTCTATACTCGGCCGCGACCGTGCCCGACCCTTCGGAGGAGATTTCAACTTTCGTGTCCATGCCCACGCAGGAGGCGAGAAGCACCGCAGCAGCGACCAGGGCCAATCCATAGAATAGCCTGCGTCCCATTTCCTTCATCCTTTCTCCTCGAATCGTCATTGATATTGTTCCGAGTATATCTGCACCTCGTGGATGTTAACCGGAAAGCTGTTCTCCACGAAAAGGACAGCCTCGTTCAAGACTTTTTCTCCGAAGGTTTTCGAATTGGAAACCAGGGCCGCCCCAATCTCGGCGAAGCCCAGGGAATCCTGCAGGTCTACCTCGGCGCAGGACAGGCGGAATTTCCGCTGCAGCCTACTCTTGATGCCCGACAGCACCCGCCGCTTGTCCTTTATAGTTTCGGTCTCCGGAAGCTCAAGGATGAGCATTAGCATTGATACGACCATCTTTCCTGAAATACTATCACTTAAGCGTATTCTTGACAGCCCCTGAAGGCGCGGATATTGTGCAACGATATGAAACGAAGACTTATCACATCGGCGCTGCCGTACGTCAATAATGTCCCTCATCTGGGCAATCTCATCCAGGTTCTTTCGGCGGACGTATTCGCCCGGTTCTGCAGGCTCAGGGCCTACGACACCCTCTACATCTGCGGCACCGACGAGTACGGCACGGCCACCGAAACCAAGGCGCTGGAGGAGGGTGTGAGCCCCCGTGAACTCTGCGACCGTTTTTTCGCGATTCATCGGGATATCTATGCCTGGTTCGGTATAGCCTTCGACAAGTTCGGGCGCACATCGGCGCCGGAGCATACAGAGATAACCCAGTCCATTTTTCTGGACCTGGACAAGAACGGCTACGTACAGCAGCAGACCATCGAGCAGCTCCACTGCGACAGCTGCCTTCGCTTTCTGGCCGACCGCTATGTGCGCGGCGTCTGTCCCGCCTGCGGCTACGAAGGAGCCAGGGGCGACCAGTGCGAAAACTGCGGGAAGCTCCTGGAGCCTACCGAGCTCAAGAACCCCCGGTGCTCCACCTGCGGTTCCACGCCCCACCTCAAACAAACAACCCATCTGTACATCGATCTTCCCAAATTGAAAGACAAGCTGGAACCCTGGCTGGACAAGGCGAGCAGCCAGGGGTTCTGGGCTAAAAACGCGGTTCAGATGACCCAGGCCTGGCTCAGGGACGGACTCAAGCCCAGGGCTATCACCAGGGACCTGAAGTGGGGCATACCGGTGCCCAAGAAAGGCTTCGAGAACAAGGTATTCTACGTCTGGTTCGACGCATGCATCGGCTACGTGTCCATGACCGCCGGGCTAGGCGCCGAACGGGGCTTCGACTGGAAGACCTGGTGGCAGAATCCCGAAGAGGTGGAGCTCTTCCAGTTTATCGGCAAGGACAACATACCCTTCCATACGGTCATTTTTCCCTCCAGCCAGCTGGGAACGGGCAGAAACTGGACTATGCTCCACCACATGTCCAGCTCCGAGTATCTGAACTACGAGGCTGGCAAGTTCTCAAAATCGAAGGGCATCGGGGTTTTCGGTACCGATGTGATGGAGACGGGAATCCCCGCCGACGTCTGGCGCTTCTACATTTTCTGGAACAGGCCCGAGACCTCTGACTATACCTTCACCTGGGCCGACTTCTACGAAAAAGTCAATGGCGAATTGATTGGCAACCTGGGCAA
>JAEZSM010000245.1 GCA_023421875.1 Spirochaetota bacterium
TGCAAAGCGAAGCGGTCCAACCCAGGGCCAAGTCCGAGGATGAACCCCAGATTGAACGCAAGAAGGTTGTGGTTGTAAAGAAAAGGCTGGTACTCAAAAAGGCGCCGGCCAAGGTTGTCGCCCGACACGAGGGGGAACCTGCAGAGCTTCAGCAGGAAAGCGTCGCACCGGTCCAGGCGCAGCAGCAACCCGAAATGGAAAAGCCTTCAGCCGGCCCATCGCTTCCCGAGCGAAAGGAACACACCGCCGTCGCACACGAAGCTACTTCGATCACTGTGCCCGAGCCAGCGGCGGCCGAAGGTGCCCACAAGCCTGAGCTTACCAAGGAACCACAGGGTACCGAAGTCCAAAAGCCAGCTTCCGAAACGGTGGTAAAAAAGGATAGGCCGAAGGAATCCAAGCCTGCCGGCACAAACTCGGACCCGAAAAAAAACAGCTTCCAGGCTGGTTTAGAACGGCCCTACGGAGCAGCTGGAACCGTGGGTGGCTATCCGGCCAACCGGGGCAGGGGCGATGCTCCCCGAGGGCAACCCTATCAGGGACGTTCCTCCTATCAAGGATCCAATTACCAGGGCTCGAATTATCAAGGCTCGAATTATCAAGGATCGAACTATCAGGGCGGCTCCTACCGGGGCGGCTATCAGGGCAATTCGGGCGGAGCCGGGGGCTACCGCTCTCAGCAGCCCTACGATCCCAACAGACCCAGACCGCAAGGGTATCAAGGCTCGGGGGGCTACCAGGGCCAGCGCCCGTATCAGGGACCGCCCCAGGGTAGCGGCTACCAGGGCCAGCGTCCCTATCAGGGACCTTCCCAGGGCGGCTATCAGGGATCACGGCCCTACACGCCGGGCCAGGGAGGACCCTATCCCAGAGGCCCCAGGCCCCAGGGACCTGGGGGTCCTGGAGGCCCTGGCGCACCCGGTGGCTATCGTCCCGGCTATCCTTCCCAGGGCAGACCCGGAGGAAGGGCGGGTAATCTCGCTGGAGGACCGCGTCCGGGGGGCTACGGCGCCCGGGGACCCCAGAACGGTCCTGCGCCCATGGAAACGGGAAGAACCGGACAGCGCAAGCAGAGTCCCCGCAAGAAGGGAGGCTTTGTCCGCAGAGAAGATATGGAACTCGAGAAAGAGCTTCAGCTCAAGAAGAAAGCCGAAGCCAGGGCCATAGCAATTCCCAAGTCTATCGATATCATGGAAAACATCTCGGTCAGCGACTTGGCCAAAAAGATGAACATAAAGCCTGCGGAGCTCATAGCCAAGCTGATGGGCCTCGGCGTCATGGCGACGATCAACCAGAAGATCGACGCCGAGACGGCGACGATCCTGGCCAGCGAATACAACTGCGAAGTCAAGATCGTAAGTCTCTACGACGAGACGGTGATCGAGAAGGCCGCGGAAAATCCGGACGACCTCAGACCCAGGGCGCCGATCGTAACGGTGATGGGCCATGTCGACCACGGAAAAACCAAGCTCCTGGACGCGATACGCAAGACCGACGTCGTAGCCAGCGAATACGGCGGCATAACCCAGCACATCGGCGCCTATCAGGTCGAAACGGGTAGGGGAAAGGTTACCTTCCTGGATACCCCAGGCCATGCGGCATTCACCAAGATGCGCGCCAGAGGATCTCAGGTGACCGATATCGTAATCCTGGTGGTGAGCGCAGTCGAAGGTGTCATGCCCCAGACCAAGGAAGCCATCGACCACGCCAAGGCCGCCGAGGTTCCCATTATCGTGGCGGTCAACAAGATCGATTTGCCCGAGTCCAATCCCGACAGGGTAAAGACGCAGCTGTCGGAGCTCGCCCTCATTCCCGAGGAGTGGGGCGGCACAACCCAGTTCTGCGAAGTATCTGCCCTGCAGAAAAAAGGCATTCCAGAATTGCTGGATGCCATTCTGCTCCAGGCTGAGATACTCGAACTCCAGGCCAGCTACAAGTGCCTGGCCGAGGCGAAGATAATCGAGTCCCGGATCGACCAGGGCAGGGGTATCGTGGCGACCATAATCGTGGACAAGGGTACCCTGCGCATCGGCGATTCCTTTGTGGCAGGCATCTATCCCGGAAGGGTCAGGGCCATGTTCGACGACAAGGGCAACAGGGTTGAGGAGGCAGGTCCCTCCACACCAGTGGAAGTACTTGGCTTCGAAGGCCTTCCCAACGCCGGCGACCCCTTCGAAGTGGTGGACGAGGAAAAATACGCCAGGGCCATATCGGACAAGCGGCAGGAGCTCAAGAAGTACGAGGAAGGCAAGAACGTCAAGAAAGTCACCCTGGACAATCTCTACGAGACGATCTCCGCCGGCGAGGTGCAGGAGCTCAAGGTTATCATAAAGGGAGACGTCCAGGGCTCGGTCGAGGCGCTCAAGGGCATGCTGGAAAAACTCTCCACCAAGGAAATCCGCCTCAATGTCATCCGCGCGGCCGCCGGCGCCATATCCGACGACGATGTCATGATGGCATCTGCTTCGGACGCAATCATCATCGGCTTCAATGTGCGGCCGATCGCTTCAGCCAAGATGCTGGCCGATAGAGAAAAAGTAGACATCCGAAAGTACAATATTATCTATCGCGCCCAGGAAGACATACAGAAGGCCATGGAAGGTCTCTTGTCGCCGGAACTCAAGGAGCAGGAGATCGGCAAGGCCGAGGTCCGCAACATCTTCCGCGTGCCCAAGGTGGGTATCGTTGCAGGCTGCTATATGCTCGAAGGCTCTGTGCGCAGGCACTGCCAGGTGCGGGTGATCCGCGAAGCGATAGAAATATTCCAGGGCAAGATAAGCTCGCTCAAGCGCTTTAAGGACGACGCCAAAGAAGTCGTGGCCGGATACGAGTGCGGCATTGGCATAGAAAACTGCAACGATCTCAAAGAAGGGGACATGCTGGAAATCTACGAAACCGTAGAGGTGGCCAGGACCCTGGGGAAGCCTGAGGACAATGGATCAGATAAGGCGTAACAGGCTTGAGGAGCTTTTGAGGGAGGAAATTTCCGCCCTCATCGTCTCAGGTGGAATAAAAGACCCGCGGGTGGGAAGTCTCATCTCAATCTCCAGAGTAGAGGCCAACAGGGACGGCTCCCACGCCAAGGTCTGGGTAAGCTGTCTCGAGGATGATAAAGCCGCCCTGGAATCGGCAGTCCTAGGCCTAGAGAGCGCCGCTGGATTCATCCAATCCCAGATCGGCAGAAAGGTCCGGCTGCGGCTCACCCCGATTCTTCATTTTGTCCCAGATCCAGGGATAAAAGAAGGCTTTGAGATGGTGGGCAAGCTCAAGGATTTGCTCGGGCAATGAGCGCTTTAGGCTACACACTCTTTGACAAGCCGGCGCATGTGACCTCGTTCGCAGCCCTGAAGGC
>JAEZSM010000005.1 GCA_023421875.1 Spirochaetota bacterium
GGCATAGCCTTCAATCGATGCGAGGAGGGCTTTCTCGGTCATGCGACCATTGTTGATCGCTTCGACCAGCCCCTTAAGACTGTTAGATTTGTATATGAAGCCACGGTTGATTCCTTCATCCAATACCTGGTCAATGTTGGAGAGAGCTACGTTGGCCTTCACTCCGCCCTGGGAGAGATACCTCCCGGAGGCGGCGGCGCTGAAGCCTTTCTGGCGCAGAGCGTCGATCTGTTCCTTCGAAAAGATCGTGAAGTACTTGGAGCCTACCTTGTAGGCGTTCATGGCGATATCTTCCTCGTTGATGAAGCGTGTGCCGGACTGGTCCACCGCCATCACCTCGGGAGAGCAGATCATTCCGTAGGGAATGTCGTTGTCCATGGGATTTTCAAACTTTGTGATGATGGAGTAGGGGGCTACAAAATGGGACATCGGCGGCATATCGATGTTCTTGGTGGCGGCTCCCTTCTCGGTGGCCATGAGCACGCCGGCTCCGTCGTTCTGGGCCATACCGTAGAGCCTCCAGGATTCTCCCAGGTACTTCTTCATAAGGCTTTCGCTGCCGCCGAAACCGCCCGTGGCGAGTACCACAGCCTTGGCATTAATTTTAACAATTCCGCCATCCCTGGATTTGGCCAGAACCCCTACCGCTTTGCCATTCTTCATAAGAAGTTCGGTAGCTTCGGTCTCCAGGAAGTATTGGCCGCCGAGCTCGTCAGCAAATTTCTTATACGCTGCTGCGTAGTAGTCTTCAGTAAGCGCCTTACTGCCGGCATAGGAGGTGAAAATTCCCCACTTGCCGCCTACGAATCCGACGGCGGGGGTGAACTTGAATCCGTAGCCGCTCAGCCAATCGATGACTTCACCCGATTCGTCCATGATTCTCTTGATAATCTCGGTCTTGGCGTCTTGTACGCCATCGACTTTGGAATACTCAACCCAGTCGTTGAACAAGGCTTCGTCGTCTACGAGCTTTTCGCCTGCTGCCTTGGTTCTCTTGGTTTTGGTGATGGGATCCTGCCAGTTGGGGATCTCCGCCGCCACCTGGGATGGTACGTTGATTCCCATAGGTCCTGAGGTGACCGCCGCGGTACCGCCCCACTTGGCGGCCTTGTCTATCGCGATCACTTTGAGGCCCTGCTCGGCCGCGCTCAAGGCCGCCGCGGTTCCCGAGCCGCCCATTCCCACCACCACGACATCGGCGGTGAATTCCAGGTTCTTCTTGGCCGGAGTCGCGACCTTACGATACAGAGCTGCCTCGACCGCACCGGCTTGCACGCAGCAATTCTTCACGGCATCGATAAGAGCCTTGGAAGTGGAAGTTGCCCCGGTGAGGGCGTCCACTGCCAGAGATTGTGCTTCGATAATTCTGGGGACGAGCTTGGCCTGGACGACCTGGGGCATCCCGTTGGTTTCCCCGTTCTTGCCTATGGTTATCGCCTCAATTTTATTCCCCGCGATTTTTACCGAAACGGCAAGAGGGGTAAGAAGATTGAAGCCCTTTGCCGTCGCCTCGTAGAGGCCGTCCTTCATGACCAGGACTTCTGCGCTCTTGCCCATGGCCAATGATAGAGCTTGTTCGGCGGCCAGCTTAACCGCATCGCTTGAATAGGTGGCACCGGAAATGCCATCGACATCGGCGCTCTGGGCTTTTAGGATTTGGGCCGGAAGTTCTTCGATGGCTGTGGATCCGATACCCGGGGTTTCTGAGGAACCTTCGGCGGTCACGGCGGTTATACGCTTGGCGTCGACGGTTATCGATACATTCACTGGCCCACCGAATCCGTTTGCGGTTCCAGAATACGTTCCCGGCGTATATTTGCCATCGCCGGCGTTGTTCGTGGAAACGCAGGAAGCGAAGGACAGCAGCAGGAGAAGGGATAGCAATGTCACAGACTTTTGCATGATCGATCTTTTGCGGATCACGAGATGCTCCTTTGGATATGATTGCGGATTGTAAAGAATCTACCCATTCATATAGATATTAAAACGTCTATTTGTCAACCTGTATGGTGTATAAATATGCATTTTCAGAAAAATCGCCAGCAGACGGGAAGGAAGACGCGTGATTCCATCAGGAGGGCTGGGGCGTATGCGAAAAAAATACGGTTATGAGAGTGCGAAGTAAAAATCGCTCGAGTTTCCTAAAAGCTGAATCCTAAATACCAGGTTGTCCAGGCGGTAAAGCTCTCCCCGAACCATCTATCCTCGTATTTCCAGCCCTGAGCCCGAAAGCTGGGCAGATTGGGCGCCGAGCCCAGGGAAACCTCGGTCCTTAGGCCGGCAGTGAGCTGCGCAGGGCCAAGTTTTAGCGAGAGCCCGGCTTCTAGGGTTGGCCAAAGCGCGAGCACTTCCTTAGGCGAGTGCCCGTTACTCCAGGCGATGCTCTGGACGAAAAGCCCGGGATCAGAACCTATGGATTGGGAGGCTGAAACCGACAGGTCGAGGTAAAGGCTTTTGGGGTCGCCTACTCTGGTTCCCAAACCCGCGGAAACCAAGGCTCTATCCCAGACATTGAAAAGCTCGTCTTTGGGAGCCGCGACGGC
>JAEZSM010000008.1 GCA_023421875.1 Spirochaetota bacterium
GAAGGCGCTGAAGCAGGGCTTCGAAACCGACGGTCCGGTGATTGTTGAAGCCCATATAGATCCTTCGGAATATTCCCAGCTGATCATGCGAAAGCATAAATAAGGAGATCCCAATGCAGAACTCTACCGCCGCCGATCAATTCAATCCCGAAGCCCTCATGGCCGAGCGGCTGGGAAAGGTACCCTTCTCCGGGATCCGAAAGGTTTTCGACAAGGTCAAGGAACTGGAAGCCGCTGGCAAGGACGTTATCCACTGGCAGATCGGCAGGCCAGACTTCGATACTCCAGCCCACATCAAGGAAGCGGCAATCGAATCCCTGCGCAAGGGCGAAGTACACTACGCCCCCAACTTGGGAACGCCGGCACTCCGCAAGGCCATCGGCAACCGCACCACAATCGATACAGGCGTGAAGGTGAACGGCGAAACCCAATCCATCGTAATGGCAGGAGCCAACGAAGGTATCATGGTATCGATGCTTGCGTTCATTAATCCCGGGGACGAGGTAATCATCGCCAATCCCAACTGGCACCACTACAAGTCCTGCGTTTCCCTGGCCGGTGGCGTTCCCGTAGAAGTGGATACAAAGGAATCCAACGGCTTCGTTCTGGACCCTAAGGATGTAGAGGCCAAAATCAGCTCCAAGACAAAAATGCTCTGTATCACCTCGCCGGGCAATCCCACCGGAGCGGTCCAGAGCGCCCAAAGCCTGAAAGAGCTGGCCGACATTGCTAAGCGCCACAATCTGTTAGTAGTTTCCGACGAAATCTATTCCAGGATTTATTACGGAAAGGAGCCTGTCGCCCCCAGCATCTACTCCGTTCCCGGCATGGAAGAGCGCACGATCATCATCAATGGCTTTTCCAAGACCTACTCAATGGATGGATGGAGACTGGGCTGGACGGTAGCATCGGAGCAGATCACCAGAGCCCTCCTGAAGGTCAGGCAATACACCACCGTCTGCGTAAACACCTTTATCCAGGCCGGCGCAGCCCACGCTCTCAACGCCGACCAGCGCTGTGTAGACGAAATGGTAGGCCAGTTTGCCGCCCGACGTGAAATACTCCTCAAGGGCATGAAAGAAATCCCGGGGCTCACGATCGCCGAACCCCTGGGCGCCTTCTACCTCTTTCCCAACATCAGCGCGTTCTGCAAAAGCTCGTCCGAGCTGGCCGACTACCTTTTGGCCGAACATGGCATAGCGACCGTGGCGGGAAGTGTCTTTGGCTCGGCTGGGGAAGGCCATATCCGCATCGCTTATTCCTGCTCCACCGATGAGTGCTCCCGGGGCGTGCAAAGGCTCGCCCAAGCATTGGCTGCATTCAAGGCGCGCGGCTAGGTCCTGCGGTCGCCTAAATTGACAACCCTGGGCAAGCCATCTATAGTTTGATAATAACTATTCACCGTGGAGCCAGGATGGAATCGATTCCCGAGCGCTATAAGCCCCTGCTTTCCAAGCTTATGGGAGACAAAAAACTGCCTTCCATGCTTTCGGAGGACAATGTCTACCAGGAAGGCCGGGGCGAAATTCTTCCCTATATAGACCAGATACTTGAAGACCACCTGCTTCCCAATTCGCGAATCGAGGGCTTCGAGCATCTTACAGACCTCTACGACCGCGCCTCCAGAGGTGAATCCTGCCTTCTCTTGGTCGAGCACTACTCCAATTTCGACCTTCCTGTACTGCATTATCTGTTGCGCCGCCAGGGCGGACCGGGCAAGGATATAGCCGCTTCGATCGTAGCGATAGCAGGGATTAAGCTCTCCGAATCGAATCCCCTGGTCAGCGCTTTTACAAATGCCTACACTAGGCTGGTCATCTACCCGAGCCGATCCCTGGAAATCATCAAGAAACGATTCAAGGAACCGGGAAAGCTTTACCACGAGATACGGAGAAGCATGACCATCAACAGGGCAGCGGTTAAAAAACTCTCCGAACTCAAGCACTCCGGGCGCCTTGTCCTGATCTTTCCGGCGGGCACGCGGTTCAGGCCCTGGGATCCTGGATCGAAAAAGGGCGTCCGGGAGATCGCCTCATACATTAAAAGCTTCGATAATTTCTGCATGGTGGCCATAAACGGGAATATCCTCAGAATAAACCCCTCCGGCGAGATGGAAGACGATCTTCTGCACAAGGACAAGGTTATCTTTACCGCCAGCAGCGTCTATAAGAGCGAAGAACTCATCCAGCACGTAAAGGCAGCCCATCAATTCAAGGAAGACAAGAAACAGGAGTTGGTCGATCACATCATGGACGATCTGGAGGCAATGCATGCAGTTGCTGAAGAGAAGCGTCTAGCCGATCCCGGCGCTGAGGCTTGAACGATCGACGATCTGCGATCGAGGGCCGCAGGAGCGAGGATTGGACATCCCAAGACCGGCTACTGTCCTACCTTAGTGCCGGGACTTAAAAAGTCTTTTTGCCGGGTTGATGCCGAATCTGACTAAAAAATAGAGCCAAGACCAAAAAAAACCAGCCAGATGAGTGAGGTGGGCTACGGAGCTCCTGAAACTGAAAAGCTGAGAGGCTATTTCTATGCCTGCATACCCGAGAACCAGTACCGGCGCTCGCACAGGAAGAATCCCATAGAGAAATATCCGCGCCTCGGGATTGAGCACGGCAAAGGCCAAGAGCAGGGCATAGACAGCCCCTGATGCCCCCAAGAGCATTGTGTACCAAGAACCAGTGGCCACGTAAATTCCCAGGGAGGCTATTCCAGCCAGAGTCCCGGTCAAAAGATAGAAGAGCAGGAATTCCCTGCTCCCCATGCTCCGTTCCACAGCCGTTCCAAAAATGAAAAGTCCTAGCATGTTTATCAATAAATGGGAGATATCGGCATGGGCGAACATGTAAGTGATTATCTGCCACAGGTAGCCCGACAGCACGGCTGCCGGGTTGAGCGCCATGTACACCTTGACCAGAGGAAAGGTATAACCCAGGGCAAAAAAGAGTATATTGGCCGCGATCAAATAGAGCGTCGCGTTGAAGAAGCTGTATCGTAAGGGTTTTCGTATCACTGTTAAAGCTGACATTTATATATGATACGAAATTTGCGGCTCCAGGGAAAGATTGCCATCGATATACTGGTTCAGCCTCGTCCCGCCAGCCCCTGGATCATGGCAGTGATCTGGCTCAGGGTGAAGGGTTTGGAGAGCAGTTCGTTCATGCCCGATGACCTGCAACGTTCCAGCTCCTTTGCCCCTACCCTCGCGCTCATGCCCACGATTTTCGTCTTGGACGAAACCCTGGATGAGCGAATCAGTTCGCTGGTCTTATAGCCATCCATGCCCGGCATGAAGCAGTCCATGAAGATGATCGCGTACTCCTTGGCCGAACAGCGGGCCAGGGCTTCTTCTCCCGAAGCGGCGAATTCGGGCTCGTAGCCCCGGAGTGACAGCATCCGGCCCATAATGTCGCGATTCGCTTCGCTGTCATCCACAACCAGGATCGAAATGGAACCGAGGGTAGCCGCCGCCCAGTATTCCGCTGCTTTCTCGCGGGCTACATCGAAGACCGGCAGGTTTTTGGAGTCCTGTACCGGCGCAGCCCTGGCTTCGGGTTCCAGCTCAGGCTGAAGCCCAGGTTGCAGCGTGGCATCGGGTTTGGAAATCTTCCCTGACTTAGGCTCTGGCTCTGCTTCCGGCTCTAGCAGGGTTTCGGGACTGTTTGTTCCGTTCTCCTCCACTACCCTCAAATGCGCGAAAAGGTCCTTCGGGTTTCCGGAGAACAGTACGTCGGGCATGTAGAGCTGACCTTTAACCGATGGTCCCTTGAAGTGGATAGTCACTGCATCCGATGAAGTCACAGACTCGTCGGCGAGCGGGACCTCGGGTATCGTCCTCTCCACAGCCGCAGGCCCGCCTTCGGCCCGAGGGCGGGCCTCGATTCCGGCCTCAGGCTTGGGCTGCACCGAAGCTCTCGCCGGCTTTTCCCTGGGCGGATGATTCATCGGTCCGTCTATAACCTCCGGGAATGGGGGTATCGGTTTCTTGCCCTGCTCAGCGGGGAGTGGGAAGAAAAGCTCCTCAGTCTTAGCCTCTAAAGGTCGCCTTTTTGTCAGGGCCTTGATCCAGGCAAAAAGGAAAAACGCTCCGGCCAGCGCCGCAACGCCCAGCAGATAGAGAGCCGGACTCAATGCCAGCCAACCCCTGGAAGGCATTACATGAAGCCGCCAGGAAAGCCCTTGAAGGTCCAAAAGCGCTGAGGAAACGCCAAGCCTGAACGCGTTACCGTCGCCTGCGATCATGAGGCCGGGAATGCTCAGATCATCGTTTAAAGCTTCAAGACCAGCGGTCTGGTCTGGGGCTCCTAGCTCGTCCACGGCACTAAGCGCGAAGGCGAATCCAGGATAGGAAGTATCCAGGGCTAAGGTTTTTATAAGGTCGTCAAAATCCAAGGTTATGCTGACAAAGCCCCAGAATTTGCCCGCGCTGAATACCGGATACCTAATAAACAAAACATCGCCTTCGTCCAGGGATTCGAAGGGTCCGGAAAAAACGGCGGAGTTCAACTCCATGGCCCGGGTGAGGGCTTGGCGTCGCTCCGGATTGGAGAGCAAGTCGTGTCCGATAAGGGATTCGCCCTCGGTTTCGGGAAAATGGTAGCGAACCAGGGCGGCAGGGGCGAGGCTGACC
Source organism: Spirochaetota bacterium (assembly GCA_023421875.1). Taxonomy (GTDB): domain Bacteria; phylum Spirochaetota; class Spirochaetia; order Treponematales; family Rectinemataceae; genus UBA2256. The sequence goes on from JAEZSM010000008.1 coordinate 4,634, forward strand.
CCCCTTACATAAGGGCGGGAAGACAGTATGACCGCTGCGATGCGAGCTGCATCGGTTTTTGACAGATCAGCCTGCCGAGCAATGGCCAAGGCCATCACCGATGCCTCGTCACGCAGTGCCCCCAGCGAGCTTTCCATATCGGCGGCAGCTCTGAAGGCAACGCCCGAACAGAGTTCCCGTTCGGAAGACTGGAGCCTAAAAGCCATGGCCGCAAAAACCACAATCACGATAAGAGCGTAGACGAGGGGAATGATACTGCTTAGCAGCGGAGACGTTTTGGGTTTATCCGGTTGGAGCGTTGTTTCGGTCACATCCCTTTCCTCTGAATCAATATCTTACCCTGAAAGGAAAAGACCTGCAAGAAAGTCCGGGGCATTTCCAGTCGGCCCTTCTGGCTCTCGCTGCAATAGTCGAAGAATACAAAAAGGGCTGTCCAGGATACCCCAAGACAGCCCCAATAGGCGCCGATCGGAATTGAACCGATGCATAAAGGTTTTGCAGACCTCTCCCTTACCACTTGGGTACGGCGCCGATGCGGGGCACACTATAGCCTAGGCGCCCCGTCTCTGTAAAGAGCTCAGCTATTTTCCGTCAGGAAGCGCTGCCCGCAGGCTGCGCCGCCTCTGCTGTCTTCGGCTGCTTCTTTTTCCTGTCCCTCGAATACCACCAGGCCACGAATCCGCTGGCGATGAATATTGTGGAATAGGTACCGGCTGTCATGCCGACAAAGAGCGCCAAGGCAAAATCCTTCATGCTCCCGGTCGTAAAGAAGAACAGGGCCAGAACCGCAAGCATGGTGGTGACCGTCGTGATTATGGTACGCCCCAGGGTCATGGTCAGCGCGGAATCGATAATGTCTATGAACTTGTCGTTAGGCCGCAGCTTCCTCTGTTCCCGAATGCGGTCGAACTGCACAATAGTGTCGTTGACCGAGTATCCCAGAATGGTAAGAATGGCGGCGATCGTCATGGAGCTGAACTCCATTCTCGTCCAGACGATGAAACCCACCATCACTATCGCGTCCTGGGCTATAGCAAGAACCGCGCCCAAGGCATAGCCCGATTTAAACCGAATCAGCGAGTACAAGAAGATCAAAACAAGGGTCGCCCCGACCAGCATGAGGGATGTTCTGGAAAGCCCCTGGGAGTACCGGGCTCCGACAAAGTCGGTCTTGAGAACCACGACCCTGTCTTTTCCAAAGGCCGATTCGAGCCCCGCGACCAAGGATTGGCGTGCGGTGGCTGAAAAATTCGGATCCTCTCCCGAGTCCTCGATGCGTATAAGATAGCGCTGGCTGGACTCAGGCTTAAGCGTCTGCACCGAAACCTTGCCCAGGTCCGTGATAGCCGCCCGCACCTGATCGATGGTAGCAAAGTATTCGCCCTCGCCGGAAACCGCCCGGTGTAGCTTGACCGCGTTTTGACTGATCAGGGTATTGCCTTGGGAGGTGGGCAAGAGGAGAGCGGAGTTGCTCGTCTCCTGGGTCGCATCTATGCTTACCTCGACCCCCGCTTCGGCGGAAAGCGCCTGGGCAAGGTCTTTTATCGTTCCATAGTCCTGGTAATTCAACACTACCGTACGCTGATCGATCTCGGCTCCCGAGAAAACCAGCGTCAGGGCTTCATCGGTGATTCTGAGTTCGGCATTGCCCTTGCCCGAATATCCGACGCTTCCCACCGGCAGGGCAAGCTGGACTGTCTGGTTGATACCAGCCTGGAAATCCACTCCCAGATTGAAACCCTTGCCGACATAGCCAAAGACGCTGATAAGGATCAGGACCCCAGAGAGAATGAAGGCCGGAACAAAAAACCGGCTGAATCGTATAACGCGTTTCATTTACTTGATCCTCCAGCTGATGGAAACGTCCTTTCGCTTAAGAACGTCGGTTCCGAAATCAAAGACGAGCCTGGACACGAAGAGGGAAGTAAACAAACTAGTCATATTGCCGATGGCCAGGGAAATGGCGAATCCCTGGATTGCGCCGGAGCCGAGCTGAGCCAGAAAAAGGGCTGCAATTATCGTAGTGATGTTCGAGTCCATAACCGCCCAGAAGGCTTTCTGGAACCCTGAATCTATCGCCGCTTTTCTCGACTTGCCTTCCCGCAACTCTTCTTTGATGCGCTCGAATATTACCACGTTGGCGTCTACGGCCATGCCCACGGTAAGTACAAAGCCCGCCAGCGAAGGCAGGGTGAGGGTAAGCTTAAAGGCGGTGAGCACCGAGAGCATGACGTAGAGGTTGATGACCTGAGCCAGGGTAGCATTGACACCCGCGCCCCTGTAGAAGGCGAACATGAAAACGAAGACTGCCAGAAGGCCGACTATGATCGCCCGCTGCCCCTGGGCGATGGAATCCTCGCCCAAGGAGGCACCGATAGCCTGCTGGTTGGCGACGCTCAAGGAGATGGGCAGGGCTGCGGTTCTCAGCAGCGTTGCCAGGTTCTGGGCTTCCACCGCGTCGAACCCGGATATACGCACCGATTCACGGATAGGTTCCTGTATAGTGGCATAGGATTTGACCCTGTCGTCTAGCATGACCGCCAGAGATTTGCCCACGTTGGCGCTGGTCAGTTCGTAGAAGAGATCTCCGCCTTCCTTGTCGAGCACAAAATTAGTCTCCGGCCGGCCGGTGATCGGGTCGCTGGAGACCGTGGCGCTCTGCACATGGCTGCCGTCCAGGCCCGGCTTGCCCTCGAGTACGAGATAGCGGCCGGTAAATTCATCCAGTCCGTAGTTGTCCTTCGTATAGACCCTGCGGATGATCTTCCCCTCGGGCAGTATGCCGGGCTCGGCTACCGTCATGGTCCTCTCGTCGACGCCCAGAGGATTGGCGGCCAGATAGGAATCCAGGGCTGCGCTGGCTTCGGAGTCGACAATATAGAAGGCCAGGTTGCCCTTGCCCATGATGATAGAATTGATCCGTTCAGGATCTGCCGTTCCAGGGATTTCCACATAGATCTGATCCTCGCCCTGGCGGCGGATTACTGGCTCGGTGAGACCAAACTGGTCGATGCGGCTGTTGAGCACTTCCACAGCCCGCTGCATGGCGTCTTCGCGATCCGCCGCGTTGAGATCCTGGCCGAGCTTTTCCGCTAGGGCTTCCATGTCGGCCTGAATGACCACCGACATGCCGCCTGCCAGATCAAGGCCGAGCTGAAGGGCGTTGCCGTGGCGTTTCTTCAGGTCGAGGGAGCGTTCCCTGTATCTGGCTTCGACGGCATCGAACATGGAGCGTTCGCTGGAAAAACCTGCAAGGATATTGGAAGCGCTCCACTCGCCTGGGAGGGCCTTCTTCCTATCCCTATATGCTTTTTTCGCTACCTGCACCACCAGATCGTACTGTCTGGACAGATCGGAAGCATCGCCGGCCAAGGCCTTGGCCTTGATGTCGGTAAGCGCCGCATAGGCCATCCTGCGGGAAAAATCCCTTATTTGCTCCCGGGACCCTACTGCCACCGCCTGATCCTCTTTGGGAGTCAGGAAGTACCAGTGAATCGTCGGAAACAGGAAGGCGAAGGCGACGGCAATCACCAGGATTACGATGATCAGACGACGGATTTTACTCATTCCGGTAACTCCACTTTGGTATCGCAGAGCCCGAGACTAGTCAGCAGCGCCGTTGCGCAGAGGCACAAGCCCCCGGAACGAGGACTCGGCGCGGATGAGAATCGGGCCTTCGAGGCTATTTCTTTTCTTCTTCGGACTTTTCTGCTTTTTCGGCTTTCGCGGTCTTCTCTGGGGCAGGAGCAGGCTCCTCGGCCTTTTCCTCGGTCCTGGCAGCGGCCACCGTAGCGAGGGCGGACTTGGTGAACTCGATCCTGCAGTCATCGTCTACCTTCACAACCACGGTAGTTTCCTTGACCGAATGCACTATTCCGTGGATGCCACCGATGGTGATGATCCTGTCGCCTTTCTTGACGGCCTCGATCATCTTCTTAGCCTCTTTCTGCTTCTTGTTCTGAGGCCTGATGATGAGGAAGTAAAAAACTACGAAGACGAGACCGAAGGTGACGAGGGTCGAGACCATCTGACCGCTCGAACTGCCTGCCGCAGCCTGGAGGAGAACCAGGCCCTGGGAGATAGAATTCATACTCAATCCTTTACGTAAAGATTCGGAAAAAACTAGCACGGATAGCTAAGACTCGTCAAGCTGAAGGCTCAAGACAGTTCGTGCCGTCGGGCCTTTTGGGCGCTCCTCAGGCGCTTTTCAGGCGCTAATGATCGTGCCGGCCTTGCCGTCCACCGCCAGGCTGGCGTTCTCCATGGAAGTGATTATAACCTCGGCGCCGCCCCGCTTGATGAAGTCGCAGGCCGCCTCGACCTTGGGCCCCATGGAGCCCTTGGGAAACTGTCCTTCGGCCAGGTAGCGCTCGCACTCGGCGACCTTCATCCTGTCGAAAAACCGCTGATCCGGTTTTTTAAAGTTGACCGCTACCTTCTCGACCCCGGTAAGGATTATTAGCTGGTCGGCGCCGATAAGGTTGGCCAGGAGCGAGGAAGCCCTGTCCTTGTCGATGACCGCATCCACCCCTTCCAGACTTCCGTCCGCCTCCCGGTAGACCGGCACGCCGCCGCCGCCGACGGCGATGACGATTTTCCCATCCCTCAAGAGGTCGTTGATAGCGGCCTTCTCCACGATATCCAGGGGGATGGGACTAGGCACTACCCTTCTGAAACCCCTGCCAGGATCTTCCTTGATGATCCATCCCCGGGATGAGAGTTGCTCAACCTGCTCGGCCCTGTAAAAGGGACCCACATACTTTGTGGGGTTGAGCATGGAGGGATCCTGGGGATCTACCACGACCTGAGTGATCAGCGTGACCACCTCTTTGTGGATGCCCGCCTTGTTGAGGGCATTCGACAGGCTCTGGGCTATCATGTAGCCCATGGAACCCTGGGTATCGGCCACGATCACCCCTAGTGGCGAGGGAGGGACCTGGGAGCTCGCCGCCTCGTTGCGGATAAGGTGGACGCCAGCCTGGGGGCCGTTGCCGTGGGTGAGTACAACCCTGTGTCCCTGGGCAATCATGTCGACAATAGCGGCTAGACTTTTCCGCGTATTGGCGAACTGCTGGGTAATCGTGCCCTCGGTGCCTTCCTCGATTATGGCGTTGCCGCCCAACGCTACCACAATAGTCTTACGCTCTTTCATCGATGCTCCCTTTATGCCCACAGGCGCGGAAAATCCCTCCGGGTTGCCGCCTAACCGAGGCCCACGCTCCGAATTCGACGGAAGGATCAGTATATCATTTTGGCCAGAACTGGCAAGATGGATTCGTTATTAAGATGTTTCTATATAATTATTTATTATTTTTGTATATTTATCCTCCAGCACCGACGGCCAGCGCAAGCGCCCAGCTTCTCCGCCGGCCAGAACCAGCAATGCCGGCTTGTCTTTATTCCCTGGATACCCGGGATACTCGCCCCGTTCAATAATTCGCTGTATACTGACGCAATGCAAATAGTACGAGCCCAGGTGCTGGGCATGTGCATGGGCGTGCGCAGGGCCGAAGATAAAGCAAAAAAAGCGGCAGAGCGGTCTAGGGAACTCGGAAAACCCGTCTTTACCTACGGGCCCCTGATACATAATCCCCAAGCAGTAAGAGCCTTGGAAGACCTTGGCGTAAAGGTCCTGG
>JAEZSM010000044.1 GCA_023421875.1 Spirochaetota bacterium
ACCCTCGGCTATGAGGTGGATACACTGTTAGTCGCAGTCGGTTTGACCAGCTGCGACGAGTTTCTGCGCCAGGCTCAGAGCTATGGAATCTTGGCTGTCGCCGCTGGGGACGCCGAGGAGATCGCCGAGGCTTCCAGCGCTATGTTCGGCGGTAAAATCGCCGCCTACAATCTTGCCCGAATGCTCGGCAAAAAACTAAAGCTCGAATCATCCTGGCTTTCTACCAAGGACATATTGAAAGCGAAGCCGGGGGATAGTTTCAGCCGAAGCCCGCTTGCCCCAGTGCCAGAATGGAGACCGGTTTTTTTCTGCTCTGAAGAGATTCCCTGCAACCCCTGCGCCACAGTTTGTCCGGTCTCGGCAATTTCACTGCGGCCAATTAGGGGCACTATCATGGATCTGCCGTATTTTTCGGGACAAACCTGCATAGGCTGTTTTTCCTGCGTCGCCATTTGCCCCGGCCTAGCCATCAGCCTTGTCAGAAAACTTTCCGATGCCAGCGCCGAAGTGGTTTTGCCCTGGGAGTTTGCCGCCGATTCCCCTGATGGACAGCTCATGGAATTGGTGGGGCAGGAAGGCGAGTATATCGAAACGGCTCCGGTAATCGGACGGAGAAAAAATCCCAAGAACGGTACCTGGCTTCTGCACTTTAAAACCAGTCTCCAAAACGCTTCCCGTATCGCTGGAATAAGGGTCCAAGCCGAAGAAACAAGCCTGCCTTCAGAAACGCAGCCTTTGGACGCATGGAATGGCGATCAGGATCCCATAGTCTGTCGCTGCGAAAGGGTGCGACTCTCGGAAATAGTGACGTTTATCAAAGAGAATCGAGTCTTGGACATCAACCAGCTCAAAACCCTCAGGGTGGGCATGGGCGCCTGCGGAGGCAAAACCTGTTCCCAGCTCCTGGACAGGGCATTCGAGCAGGCAGGGGTGGATCGTTCCGAGGTGGAAAACGGATCCCTACGGCCTCTCTTTATGGAGATACCCATGGGCGAGATCGTCAACGAAGGGCTTTTGAAAATTGGCGGCAAAACCGCCGGCGCCAGAGGCGCGCCATGAAAACCTACGATGTAATTGTCATAGGAGCCGGCTCTGTGGGCATCCCCCTCGCCTGGAGCCTGGCAGGGCGGGGATTCACGGTAGCGGTGCTGGATCATGAAGCCTCCTGGGGCAGGGGGCAGAACAGGGCGGCCATAGGAGGGATCAGGGCAACCCATTCGGATTCGGCGAAAATCAAAATCTGCCTGGAGTCCATCAAAATAATCTCGGCCATGAAGGAAGTCCACGGGATCGATCTGGAATGGCGGCAGGGGGGCTATCTCTATGTCGCTTACGACAATGCGACAAAGGATTCTTTTCTATCGTTGCTTGAGATCCAAAAAGCGGCAGGTCTGGACATCGATTGGGTAGGGCCGGAACGGGTGGCCGAACTCGCTCCAGGCCTCAGGAGGGAGGAGCTCCTCGGCGGCACCTTCAGCCCAGGGGACGGCTTTGCCTCGCCCCTGGCAGCGGCAAGCGCCTTTCATAAGCTCGCGCTTGATGCGGGGGTGGATTTTTTCTTCGGTCACCGGGTGGAAGCGATCGAGGTGAGAGCAGGATATGTTCAGAGCCTGGAAGCCGGGAAAGAAACCTGGAGCTCAGGTCTCTACGTCAACGCCGCTGGAGCCGAGGCTTCGGAGCTGGCCAGCCTGGCGGGCTTAAGCCTGCCTGTTCACCCCGACTGTCACGAGGCTGGGGTGACCGAGCCTGTACAGCGTTTTCTGGAGCCCATGATTGTCGACATACGACCCGACGCTGAATCGGGAAACTACTACTTTTACCAGGCAGCGACTGGGCAGGTCGTGTTCTGCATAACCCCGAGGCCGCAGATTTGGGGGAGGGACAAGGACTCCACATCGGAATTTCTGCCCCTCTGCCTGCCCAGGATACTTCGACTCTATCCAAGGCTACGAAACCTTCGGGTACGACGGACCTGGCGGGGCATGTATCCCATGACGCCCGACGGGCTGCCCCTGATCGGATATCCTGAAGAGGCTCAAAATTTTCTGCAGGCGGTCGGGATGTGCGGCCAGGGCTTCATGATGGGACCGGGGCTGGGGAAGATCCTGGCCGAATCCATCAAGGCGGGAGGCTGCGCAAAAAACCCGGCAGGAAGCACGGGCTACGGCTTTATTTTCGATGACCTGGCCTGCTTTAGAAGCTTCGAGCACAACGAATTTCTCAGATAAAAAAGATCCAGCGTCTTGACCAAATTTTCCGAATCTGGCATATTCCTAGTAATCCCATAGGAATTAAAGGAGATACCCTGCATGTTCCAGGTCCCCGCCAAGACACAGTACGCTATACGGGCCCTGGCACATCTCGCGCGATCCGGAGGGGACAGTGCCGCAAGGGTGGCTCAGGCCCAGAATATATCAGTCAAGTACCTCGAAGGCATTCTCAACCAGCTCAAGCTAGCCGGCATCGTGACCTCGGACAGGGGCAGGGGAGGGGGCTACAGACTCTCGAGACCGGCCTCAGAGATTCCAATGATCGATATCGTGGCGGCCATGGAAGGCGAACTCAGGCCCGTGGGCTGCGTGGACGACAGCAGCGTCTGCAGCAGAGGCGCCTTCTGCATGCCCAGAAGGTTCTGGCAGGGGCTCAAGGATTCTGTGGAGAGCTATCTGAAATCCGTAAATCTTGCCGATCTGGCCGAAGAACCCCTGGTGACCGTCTGCGCTACGGGAAAGCTCAAAAGCCTCACTAAGTCTGAAGTAAAAGGAGCTCGATAATGTCCAGGACATACGTCTACATGGATTACAACGCCACGACACCCTTGAGGCCCGAGGTGAAAGAACGCATGGTCGAAGCGCTGGATGTCTATGCCAACGCCTCGAGCCTGCACGAATCGGGCCGGAGGGCCAGGGCCGAGATAGAGGAGGCCAGGGCTTCGGTGGCGGCACTCATAGGAGCCCAGGACGCTTCGGGCCTGTACTTTACCTCCGGGGGTTCCGAGTCCAATAACACGGTCTTCATGACCATGTACCAGCTGGGCAGAAAAAATCCTTCCCGGCGCAAGATAATCACAAGCTCCATTGAGCACCCCTGCGTCATGAACGCTGCTGCCTACCTTGCCGAAGAGGGTTTTCCCGTCGTCTTTCTGCCCGTGGATTCCTCGGGCAGGGTGGATATGGAGGCCCTCAAAAAGGAACTAAGCACCGACACCCTCCTGGTCTCGGTGATGGCCGCAAACAATGAAATCGGTACGATCGAGGACATTAAAGCGATCGGCGCCCTGGCAAAAAAGGCTGGGGCATTCATGCACAGCGACGCCACCCAGGCGGTGGGGAAGGTTTCCGTATCGGTGGAGGATTGGGGCATCGATTACCTTACCCTCTCCTGTCACAAGATTTACGGCCCCAAGGGGATTGGAGCCCTCTACGTTCGACCCGGCGCTCCCGTCCAACCCCTCATACGGGGGGGGCACCAGGAGAACGGAGTCAGGGCAGGTACTTATAATAACCTGGGCATAATCGGGTTCGGAAAGGCTGCCGAACTTGCCTTGAGAGACCTACCCGAATTCGGCGCCCGGATGGCCGCGCTCAGGAAGCGGCTCATGGAGGGTCTGGTTTCGAAAATTCCCCAGGTGAAGGTCAACGGACATGCGGATGCTGTCCTGCCCAACACGCTCAATATTTCTTTTCCCGGTGCGGAAGGGGAAGCAATTCTCTTGTCCCTCGACCTGGAGGGAATCCAGGTTTCCACCGGCTCAGCCTGCGCTTCGGGCAGCCTGGAGCCCTCCCATGTACTCCTGGCGACGGGTCTGGGGCCTGAGCTCGCCCACGGATCAATCCGCTTTTCCTTGGGCAGGAACTCCAGCGAGAAGGATGTGGACTACGTTATAGAAAAACTACCGCCGATCATCCAGCGACTGAGAAGGATGTCCACGGTCAACCCCCT